>JAFEEV010000326.1 GCA_018240935.1 Pseudomonadota bacterium | reverse complement strand
GTGACCTGCCAGGCCGTATCGACGCCCATCACGCCGAAGGCGGTGGCTTCTTCCAGCGGCACTTCCAGGCACGCCACCGTCATATCCGCTGCTTTTTCGATATGTTCGGCGAGCAATTTGCCATAATCCATCTTGTAGATGTGATCGCCGCCCAGAATCACGACGTACTTGGCATCGTGGCGCTGCATAATGTCGATGTTCTGAAAAACCGCGTCGGCGGTGCCTTGATACCAGGTTTCGTCGGCGGTGCGCTGCTGCGCCGGCAGCAATTCGACGAATTCCTTGAAGCGGCCGTCGAGAAAACTCCAGCCGTGCTGAATATGGCGGATCAGACTCTGCGCCTTGTATTGCGTCACCACGCCGATGCGCCGGAAACCGGAATTGACGCAATTGGAAAGCGGAAAATCGATGATGCGGAATTTTCCGCCAAAAGGAACCGCCGGTTTGGCGCGCCAGTCCGTCAGTTGATGCAAGCGGCTGCCGCGTCCCCCTGCCAGTATCAGCGCCAGTGTATCGTGCGAAATGTTGCTGTGGAAATGACTGCCGTTTTTGTGCTCCGCTTGGGATTCACTGGCATGTTGCGGTTCATTGTGATAGTCCATGGCATTGCCCCTTTCTACTCCGTATGTTTATAGTATCGCATTATTGTGACACTTTCTCACAGATGGATTTGATTCGATTGTCTTAAATCAAAAGCCGGACACGCTATAATCCCAACGATGATAGCCAATCCTCCGGTCAATCCGATGACAGCCAGAAAAAACAACCCGCTACAAATTGCGTTGCTGCACGCGCGCTTACACGATCCTTATACCTACCTGGGGTTGCACCGCGAACACGGCCAGGCCGTGGTGCGGGTGTTCCGGCCGCATGACGCGCAGGTGTGGATCCGGACGGCAACCGGTTTCGAGCCGATGCAGCGCATCCATGCGGACGGAATTTTCGAATGGCGCAGCGACCGGATGCCGCTGTTGCCTTACCGCTTGCGCATCGAAGAAAAAGGCGCCGGTCACGGTATTCATGAGTTATTCGATCCGTACGCTTTCGCGCCGCAAATTTCCGATCACGACCTGTATCTGTTCAATGAAGGCAGGCTGTGGCAGGCGCACCGCATGCTCGGCGCGCAGCCTGTCCATCATGGCGGAGTTTCCGGTATGCGCTTCGCGGTGTGGGCGCCGAATGCGGAACGGGTCAGCGTCATCGGCGATTTCAACCGCTGGGATGGCCGGATTCATCCGATGAAGGTGCACCACGGCAGCGGCGTGTGGGAATTGTTCATCCCGGAATTGCCGCCGGATGTCTTGTATAAATACGAAATCCGCAACCGCGCCAGCGGCGAGATTCTGGTCAAGACCGATCCGTACGCCAAGCGCTTCGAACTGCGTCCCAACACCGCGGCGCTGACGCCGGCAACAGGCAGTTACCATTGGCAAGATGCCGCCTGGATGAATGAGCGCAGAAACTGGGATTGGCTGCATGCGCCGCTGAACATCCTGGAGATTCATGCCGGCTCGTGGAAACGCCATCCGGACGGGCGTTTTTATACTTACCGCGAATTGGCTGAGCATCTGCTGCCGTATGTGCGTGACATGGGATACACGCATATCGAATTGATGCCGGTCTCGGAGCATCCGCTCGATGAATCGTGGGGCTACCAAACCACCGGCTATTTCGCCGTCACCAGCCGCTACGGCTCGGCCGACGATTTCCGTTTTCTGGTCGACACCTTTCATCAAGCGGGCATCGGCGTGATTCTCGACTGGGTGCCCGCGCATTTCCCGCAGGATGCGTTTGCACTGGCGCGTTTCGACGGTACCGCGTTGTACGAGCACGAAGACCCGCGCCTGGGTTTTCACCAGGATTGGGGCACGTATATTTTCAATTACGGGCGTAACGAAGTGAAATCGTTTCTATTGTCCAGCGCGCATTTCTGGCTGGCCGAATTTCATCTCGACGGCTTGCGCGTCGATGCGGTGGCGTCGATGCTGTATCTCGATTATTCGCGCAAGGAGGGCGAATGGCTGCCGAACAAATACGGCGGGCGGGAAAATCTGGAAGCGATCGATTTTCTGCGCGAACTGAACGTCATGGTGCACGGCGAATTTCCCGGCGCATTGACGCTGGCCGAGGAATCGACCGCATGGCCGGCGGTGTCGCGCCCGACCTACGTCGGCGGCTTGGGATTTTCGATGAAATGGAACATGGGCTGGATGCACGACACGCTGTCGTACATGCGTCAGGACCCGGTGCATCGCCGTTATCACCACGATCAACTGACCTTCAGCCAGTTGTACGCCTATTCGGAAAACTTCGTGCTGCCGTTTTCGCACGACGAAGTGGTGCATGGCAAAGGCTCGCTGTTCAACAAAATGCCCGGTGACGACTGGCAGAAATTCGCCAACGTGCGCTTGTTATTGACGTATCAAATGACTTCGCCGGGCAAGAAACTCAATTTCATGGGCAACGAATTCGCGCAGCGGCAGGAGTGGCGCGTAAACGGTGAACTGGATTGGGGCTTGCTGCAACATCAACCGCACGCCGGGGTGCAAGCCTTGCTGCGCGATTTGAATCACCGCTACAAAAACAGCCCGGCGTTACACCAGCTCGACTTCGCCGCCGAAGGCTTTCAATGGATCGACTGCCAGGACGCCGAACAATCCATCATCAGCTTCGTGCGCCGCGCCCGGGACGGCAGCTTCGTGCTGATCGCCTTCAACTTCACCCCGGTACCGCGCAGCGGCTACCGCATCGGTGTACCCGCCAGCGGCGTGTATCGCGAAATCTTCAATAGCGATTCCGCCTACTACGGCGGCAGTAACATGGGCAATTTAGGCAGTATCGCCAGCGTGCAAATGCCCTGGATGGGATTCGCCGATTCGATCGCGATCACCTTGCCGCCGCTGGCGGGAGTGGTGTTTGCGTTGGCTGATTCAAACCTTTCATGCTAGCGATCTGATTATGTTTTGTAGACTTTTCTTCGATGCGCGATCACATGAATCGTGATAACGCAGTGTTCGGATTGTGCGGTGTACAGCACACGCCAATCACCAACTCGTAATTTGAATAAGCTCGCCAAAGAACCTGTCAGTGTCTCGGGTCGCACTTCATCGAAATGTTCAGCAAGCCACTCGATCTTCTCCACGATCCTTTTCGCGACGGGAAGGTCGAGCTGAGTAAGGTCTTCGAGAGCCTGCGGGGTAAATTCAATGTGATACTTCAAGAGAGGTTTAACCTGTCTTTGACTT
>JAFEEV010000325.1 GCA_018240935.1 Pseudomonadota bacterium | reverse complement strand
TATCCACAGTAGCCACAGAGTTAAACGAGCTGGTAGTAGCGCCGAATACATCAGCATTTCCACCGCTAACCGATATTTGTCCGTTAGCACTTGAGAGCTCAACGGTACCGGTAGCAATTGTCGAATCTGTTGCCGCACCGCCTGTTAAGGTTCTTGTGGTTGCGCCGGCAACTACATCTGCTGTTTTTGTTGTGCCAGTGTTGTTAAAGTCTTGGATTCCTATATCTCTTCCATCAGTTGTTGTGAGCGTAATCACTGATTTATTGGTCGGAGATGCAAATGAAGCCGTGACACCGGTGAGAGATTGCAAGCCATTAATGGCTGAAGCTAAACCACTTAAGTCTGAAGTATCGGTTACGGTGGCTGAGACTGAATTGCCATTTAAGGAAAAAGAGACGGTGCCAGCGGAGGCGATGTTACCTAACGTCGCGCTATTGGAAGCAGTTGCGGTGATGCCGATACTGGAAGCAGAAGCATTAATGGCCGCAGCTATTGCTTTTGCATCAGATCCAACTGTGTAGCCGATATTGCCTGTAGCTCCTTTATTATTAGATAGCACTAAAGCAGCTTCGACTGTTACACCGTTACCTCCAGAGTTGTCGGCGCCTGCTGCTGTCGCAGTATTCATGGCAGTTCCATTGGTAGTCAGTACGTTACTTCCAAGAGCAGTCGCGCGAGCATCGCCAATTGATGCAATGTTGATCGTCTGGTTTGCATTTGCACCGACTTGGAAGCTTTGATTCAAAAAAGAACCATCTAATAGATTAAGACCGTTAAATTGCGTTTGACTAGCAACGCGAGTTACCTCGGCACTTAATTGGGCGGCCTCAGCTTGCAGCGAAGCACGATCACTGGCGCTATTGGTTGCATTGGCAGATTGAACCGCTAGCTCGCGAATACGTTGTAAGTTATTGCCAATTTCACCCAGCGCACCCTCGGCTGTTTGCGATAGTGAGATACCGTCATTGGCGTTACGTACAGCTTGGTTTAAGCCGCGGATTTGGGAAGTCATTCTTTCCGAAATCGCCAGACCTGCAGCATCGTCTTTGGCGCTATTGATACGTAAACCGGACGACAAACGTGTCAACGAAGTGTTCAAAGCGGTTTGTGAAGTGTTTAAGTTCCGTTGCGCATTTAATGAGGCTACATTAGAGTTAATGATTTGTGGCATTTGGGTTCTCCTTTTTGATAACTATTGGTTTTGGCATAATTGCCATTTACGACGTTGGCTGCCCTGCAATCCAAGAGGGTGTTTAACCACCGTTGATGCAGTTATCGGAAATCATTTTGAAAAGTTTAGGATTTTGCTTTCATGATTTTTGTCTAATTTATTGGTTAATATGAGCTATTAATGGTGGAAAATGATTTTTTCGCGTAAAATTATCTTGTAAAATTTGAAATATATTCAGAAAGTTAATTTCGGAAGTTAAAAGAAGTTTGATGTTATATCGGCTTCAACCGGTGGTGCGCTGAAATGAATATTGAAGAGAAATTGAAAATCTTAATGGTTGGGCATTCTGAGAAGGATGCAGATCAGGTATTGCGAGTACTTTCGCATGGGGGATTTAAGGTTGATTGCCTGCGTGTCAGTACGGCAGCTGCTTTGTATGACGCACTGAAGATCAGGGATTGGGATGTCATTTTGTCCGACTTTGATTTGCCCGAACTGAGCGCGCAGGAAGTTTTGCGCATAATGAAGAGTGAGGAACTGGATACACCGCTGATAATCGTGTCCAGTCAGATAGGTGAAGAAGCGGTTGAGCATATTATGGCTCTAGGCGCCTACGACTTCATGATGAAGTCGAATCTTGCCCGGTTGGTTCCGGCCATTCGGCGTAGCTTGCATGAAGTTAAGAATTTTCAGCGTTTTATTACCACACAAACCGCATTGCAAAAGAGTGAAGCGCTTTTTCAAGCGATTACCTCTAATCTTCCAGGTGTGGTTTTTCAATTTTTATTATCGGGCAATAACCAACAAACGAGCTTTCCTTATGTGAGTGATGCCAGCGAAACATTATTGGGATTGTCGCCGCAGATGCTTATGGAAAATCCTGAGCTGTTTCCTGCATTAATCTTACCGGAAGACAAGAAATCTTATCATCAGTTGATGATGACCTCCGCCGAGCAGCTTTCAACGTGGAACTGGGAGGGTTGTATTCAGGTAAAGGGTGATAGCGATATCAAATGGATCAGCCTGCGGGCGACACCGAGGAAAATGGCGAATGGCGCTACGCTTTGGGACGGAATTATGATAAACATTACGCGCAATAAACTGGCGGAGAGAGAGATTGTGCGTTCTCGCGAGCAGCTTGCGGAGTTGTCGTCTTATTTGCAGAGAGTAAAAGAGCAGGAACGAGCTCGAATTGCGCGTGAAATTCACGATGATATCGGTGGAACGTTAACTGCTATCAAATGTGAATTGTATCCTTGCATGGATACAACGGCCAGAAAACCGGAGTTTTATCAGCAGAAAGCAAAGTCGATCGAATCGCTTGTGGATCGTGTGATTGATAGTACGCGGCGGATTTCACTTGATTTGCGGCCGGGAATTCTGGATTGCGGCATTGTGGCGGCAGTACAATGGCAAGCCAAAGAATTTAGCGATCGCACCGGTATCGTGTGCAAAGTATCCTGTGCAAATGATGAAATATCACTGGATTCCGATTTGGCGATCGCGATTTTTCGTGTTTTCCAGGAAACGCTGACCAATATTTCCAAACACGCCAATGCTTCGCGGATTCAGGTCAAGCTTGTCGAACTGGAAGGATTGATTTTTCTTGAAGTAGTGGATAACGGATGCGGTATTACCGATATCGATATGGAAAAGCAGGATTCTTTTGGGATACGGGGTATGCGCGAACGCTGCCAGCAATTGAAAGGAAATTTTCATATCGCGGGAGATCCCGGAAAGGGAACAAAGGTGACGATACTCATACCCACCGGTAACCTGGATTATCAGCCTGGACATGTGGTTGAATTAGAAGGCAGGCTTGAAGGATCTGCGCAGCTTCAGACAGCAGTCAAAAAGAAAAAGAAGGTTTCGCGGCTCTAAAGGCCGGAGGTATTCATGATAAGTGTGATGATTGCTGACGATCATGCCATTGTTCGTCAAGGTTTGAAGCAGATACTCAGTGAAACTGATGATATAAAAGTAACGGGTGAAGCGGAGACGGGATTTCAAGCAATCAAAATCGCACGGCAGCAAGACTTCGATGTCATGTTGCTGGATATTTCACTACCGGATAGAAATGGTATTGAAATTCTGAAGCAGATAAAAAAAGACAGACCCAGTTTGGCTGTGCTCATGCTCAGCATGCATAACGAACATGAGTTTGCAATTCGCGCATTGAAGGCGGGCGCATCCGGTTATCTCAACAAACAAAGCGCGCCGGCGCAATTGGTAGTGGCCATCCGTCAGGTGGCGGCAGGCGATAAGTATGTCAGTCCGGTCGTGGCGCAAGAACTCGCCAATATCATTAACTCCGATGTCGATAAACCGCTGCACGCCACATTATCCGATCGGGAATATCAGACGCTGTGTTTTATTGCTGCAGGGAAAACTTTGTCGGAGATATCAGCCGAAATGTTTCTGAGTCCTAAAACAGTCAGTGTTTACCGGGCGCGGCTATTGGAAAAACTCAAACTGACTAACAATTCGGAACTTATTCGTTATGCGATTAAGAATAAATTGGTCGACTGATTGTTTGATTGTCGTTGCAGCCGGTCAATTTTTCTCATCGAATCAGGATTAAGATTTATGCCGCTTGGCCGATACTTTTTAACTCTTTGAACCGCCTGGTACTGTAATTAATTTTGACCAATTCTATGAAGCAATTAAAAGACTCCAATCCGACTATTATTGCACGTGAAACCTTGCGGCAACTCGCAGCGCTCAGAATTCCCCCAACTCCTGACAATTATCATAAGTTGTACAACCAGATTTCAGGCAGTACCGAAGGCAACGCAAATTCCGCTGCTATTGCAACCGATAATCCGGCGGCTCCAGCCGATAACACAGCGGTTGAGTCTGCTCCGGAATGGGGAGAAACGATCGAAGCGCTATTGAAACAATTGGAGAGTAAGCAAGGCGCGTTGACAACCGCAAAGAAGAAAGAAGGAGTGAACCGGGTTCTGGCCAAGTTCTCGAAGGATTCTAAGCAACTGCACGATAAGTTGAAAGCCCTGATCGATTCGTGGGGAGCATCGGCAATTGCGGCCCAAGAATCAAATGCGAATCTTCAGACGGAAGAGGCGATAGCGCAGATTGATGCGGATAAACAAGACTTACAATCAAAACGAATGACTCTACAAGCGACTTCTATTGCCGGAAATTTTACCGGCCAGTTGCTGGAGGTGCTGGCGCAGATGCTGGAACATGTTGTGGTCCGGCAGGTGGATGATGGCGTTTTGGTTGATGAAGCGAAGATGCTGGCGCAACAGGTGCGCAAGATCCAAGAAAAATCGGAAATGGAGCAATTTGCAGCTGATTTCGGGCAGTTTTGCTGTAAATTTGATGTCTATGGCGAGAATGGCCGTAAATTGCAACAAGGTTTGCTTAAGCTGCTCAATATGCTGATGAATAATACCGGCGAGTTGCTGGCTGAGGACCGGTGGATGGGAGCTCAGATCGCCAAATTGCGCGAAACAATATCCAAACCGCTCGATCTTCAAGTCATCGAACAGGCCGAATGTTATTTGGAAGAAATCGCGCAAAGGCAGGAAATAATCCGGCGTAACTTGAGCGAAGCCAAACTGACACTGAAACAAATGGTGACGTCATTG
>JAFEEV010000324.1 GCA_018240935.1 Pseudomonadota bacterium | reverse complement strand
CATGAACACGTCAATTATCAAAACTGGCGCGGCAATTTCACCCCACTACTGAAAGGCGACGCCAACGTGCGCTCGGTGTACGTGGTCGATCTTTATTTCGATCCGCAAACCGGTAAAACCGAAGTCAAACCCACGTTTGTTCCGATCAACGACAGTCTGGCCGAAGACCCCGCCGTCAAAACCGTGGTCGATAAATGGATGAACATCGCCTTCGACGCCTTCCGGCAGCAAGGGTTTAAACCCGAAGCCGTGGTCACGACCACCAGCGAAGCATTGGATGGACTCGAATCGAATGTGCGCACCCGCAAAACCAACCTCACCGAACTGATCGCTAAAAGCCTGTTGCGCCCTTACCCCGAAGCCGAGCTCTCGCTGTACAACAGCGGTTCGATTCGCATCGACGACGTGCTGCCCGCAGGTCAAATTACCGTCTACGATATCATCCGGGTACTGCCGTTCGGCGGCAAAGTGCAGTTAGCCGCGATCAAAGGCAGCCTGCTGTTAAAAACACTGAATCAAGGGATAGCAAACACCGGTGCGGGCGGCTTTCTGCAATCCGCCAACACGCAACAGATCAACGGCGTTTGGCAAATTAACGGCAAACCGCTGGATGCAAAAAAAACCTACAAACTCGCGATCAATGACTTTCTCGCTTCCGGCAAAGAACATGGCTTGAATTATCTAAAACCCGGCAGTCCGGATTTCGTCATCATCACCCCGGGTGAAAACACCGACATCCGCCAAACGGTGATCGATCAATTGAAGCATAATTGAAATATTCCTCAGGGCAGGCTGTGTGCTTTAAATTCAAATGCAACAGCAGCCTTCCTGAACAATCCCGATTGAAAATACCGCACAAACTCAGCCGGATTGATTGAGTCATCGATCCACCCGGTCACGGTTTATCCGGAAGCGAATCGTTTCGCACTTATGTCAACCTTGAGTTATTTTGACCAAACATCAGGAACAACACTATGAATTACCACACAAACACGATTAACGCAGTACTCGGAATAACTTTATCGGCAATCATCACGGTTGATCACGCTTTTGCCAACAGCTTAGCGGATTTATACAAACGCAGCGGCCTGGAAATCGGCGGCTGGATCAACGGCGGGGCAACCTACAATGCCAACAATCCGTCGGATGGTTTCAACGGCACTGTTACCTTCGCCGATCGCGCCAACCGGTTTCAATTGAATCAGCTCAATCTCTTTATCGAACGCAGCGTCGAAACGGACACCTCGAATTGGAGCCTTGGCGGGCGCTTCGATTTCTTGTTCGGAACCGATGCCATTTACACGCAAGCCTTCGGTATTTCCGCGTTCGACGAAAACACCGGCGAACCGTCGGATCGCGGCAACTGGGATCTGAATCTCTGCTGCAAGTCGACGCGCACCTATGGCATCGCGCTGCCGCAAGCTTATCTGGAAGCGCACGTACCGGTCGGCAACGGCCTGAACGTCAAGGCGGGACATTTTTATACACCGCTGGGTTATGAAAGCGTTCCCGCGCCCGACAATTTCTTTTACACCCGCGCTTATATCCTGAACAGCGGCGAGCCGTTCACGCATACCGGTTTTCTAGGCACTTACAATATCGATAAAAACTGGACCATCCAGGGCGCGGCGACGACCGGCAGCGCCACCGGCGGATGGGACGGCGGCTTTGACAAGCAGCTCGACAACTGGGGCGGGCTGGCCAATCTATCATGGAGCAGCGACGATAAAAGGACCAGTATGGCATTGGGCGGCACCTATGGCCAAACGGCGGTGAATCAGCCTTGGATGATGTACAGCGTGGTGCTGCAACATTGGTTCACACCCAAGATGCACGGCGTATTGCAGCATACCCACGGCTGGGCGGCCGATATCAACCTGCCCGAGGGAATCCGCAATGCCGCCTGGTATAGCATCAATACCCACCTGACTTACGATCTGCAAAAAAACCTGTCGATCGGCATTCGCGCCGAACGTTTTCACGACCGTAACGGCTGGCGGGTATTTTCCCCTTACCGTATTCTGTCGGCAATGAACAACAAGGGCGTCAGCTACGCCGGCAATGTTCCTCTCGTCAGCGCGCCTGCGGATTATTACGCCGTTACTCTGGGCATGAACTGGAAACCGGCGATGCACTGGAACAAAGGCTGGAAGCCGGTGCGCAATCTCAATATCCGCAAGAATATCCGCTACGACCGGGCGGACGGCATCGACATGGCCTTTCACCCGTTCGACGGCAAAAAAGATCAACTTTTATTCTCGCTGGATGCGATGATTCCTTTTTAGAAATAGACGCCATTCCAGGGAAATCCGGAAAACAGAAGCAAGCGGCTGCCGGAAGACGATCAGCGCGTGTAAAGCACGGCCGTTTCACAAGTTTCCTTTCGACCGCCCTAACCGGAATTGATCGGGTAAAATACCGTCATTGCGTTTTTACAACAGGCCAAAAGATGTTACGTAAAATCTTCATCGCCAATCGCGGCGAAATTGCGGTGCGCATCATTCGCGCATGCGCCGAGATGGGTATCCGCTCGGTGGCGGTTTATTCGGAAGCGGATCGTTTCGCGTTGCATGTCAAGAAGGCCGATGAGTCGTATTGCATCGGCAGCGAGCCGATGGCGTGTTATCTGAACATTCATGCGCTGGTCGATCTGGCACTGGCGACCGGTTGCGATGCGATACATCCCGGTTACGGATTTTTGTCCGAGAACGCGCAATTCGCGCGCGCCTGCAAGGAACGCGGGCTGATTTTCATCGGCCCGGAACCGGAAGTGATCCATCGCATGGGCGACAAAACCGAAGCGCGCAATGCGATGATCGCCGCCGGGATTCCGGTCACGCCGGGATCGGAAGGCAATCTGCATTCGGTCGGCGAAGCGTTGCAAGTTGCCGAGAAAATCGGCTATCCGGTGATGCTGAAAGCGACTTCCGGCGGCGGCGGGCGCGGCATCCGCCGTTGCGACAACGCGGAAGAACTGCAACGCAATTACGCCCGGGTCATTTCCGAAGCAACCAAGGCCTTCGGCAGCGCCGACGTGTTCCTGGAAAAGTGCATCGTCAACCCGCGCCATATCGAGGTGCAAGTGCTGGCGGATCATCATGGCAACGCCATTCACCTGTACGAGCGCGATTGTTCGATTCAGCGCCGCAATCAGAAACTGATCGAAATCGCGCCGTCGCCCCAGCTCGACGAAGCGCAGCGCCAATACATCGGCGGTCTGGCGGTCATCGCGGCGAAATCGGTCGGCTACACCAATGCCGGGACAGTGGAGTTTCTGCTGGACGATAGCGGGCGTTTTTATTTCATGGAAATGAACACGCGCGTGCAAGTCGAGCACACCATCACCGAAACCATCACCGGCGTCGACATTGTCGAGGAACAAATCCGCGTCGCCGCCGGTTTGCCGCTGCGCTTCCGGCAAGACGAGATTGTGCGGCGCGGCTTTGCCATTCAGTTTCGCGTCAACGCCGAAGATCCGAAAAACAATTTCCTGCCGAGTTTCGGCCGCATTTCGCGTTATTACGCCCCCGGTGGCCCGGGCGTGCGCACCGATACGGCGATTTATACCGGTTACGAAATTCCGCCGTTTTACGACTCGATGGTGGCGAAAGTCATCGTCAGCGCGCTGACTTGGGAAGACGCAATCAAGCGCGGCGAGCGCACGTTGCGCGACATGGGACTGTTCGGCATTAAAACGACGATTCCGTATTATTTGAAGATTTTGAAACATCCGCAATTCCGCAGCGGCAAATTCAACACCGGATTTGTCGAGCAGAACCCGAATCTGATCCAATATTCCGATAAACCCCGGCCGGAAGTGCTGGCGAGCGTGATCGCCGCCGTGGTCGCTTCGCACACCGGTCTGTAGCAGCATTCATCGGTTAACCAAGGAAAATCCATGCAAAAAGTTCACATCACCGACGTCATTTTGCGCGACGCGCACCAATCCCTGATCGCCACCCGGATGCGCACCGAGGACATGCTGCCGGCCTGTGCGATGCTCGACGGCATCGGTTACTGGTCACTGGAATGCTGGGGTGGCGCGACGTTTGACGCCTGTTTACGCTTTCTGAAGGAAGATCCGTGGGAGCGCCTGAGCAAACTCAAGGCCGCGTTGCCGAACACGCCGCTGCAAATGCTGCTGCGCGGGCAGAATCTGCTCGGTTACCGTCATTACTCCGACGATGTCGTGCGTGCGTTCGTGAAACGCGCTGCCGCCAACGGCATGGACGTGTTCCGCATCTTTGATGCACTGAACGACGTACGCAACCTCAGAACCGCGATCGAAGCGACCAAGGAAGCCGGTAAACATGCGCAAGGCACGATCTGCTACACCACCAGCCCGGTGCACGACACCGCCAGTTTTATTACGCTGGCCAAGGAATTGGCCGTGCTGGGCTGTGACTCGATCGCGATCAAGGACATGGCCGGACTTTTGACGCCGTATGCCACCGGCGAACTGGTCAAGGCATTGAAAGATACTGTCGACGTGCCGGTTCATCTGCATTCGCACGCCACTTCCGGTTTGGCCGAAATGTGCCAGTTGAAAGCCATCGAAGCCGGTTGCCGCCATATCGACACGGCGCTGTCATCGTGGTCGGGCGGCACCAGTCATCCGCCGACCGAAAGTTTAGTCATGGCCTTGCAACACACCAAGCACGACACCTGTCTGGATTTGCAGAAACTGCAGGAAGTGAACGATTATTTCGCGCAAGTGCGCAAGAAATACCATCGCTTTGAGAGCGAATTCACTGGCGTCGATACGCGCGTGCATGTGTTCCAAGTACCCGGCGGTATGATTTCGAATCTGGCCAATCAATTACAGGAACGCAACGCGCTGGATCGCATCAACGAAGTCTATGCGGAAATTCCGCGCGTGCGTAAAGATTTGGGCTACCCGCCCCTGGTTACGCCGACGTCGCAAATCGTCGGCACACAGGCGGTGTTGAACGTGCTGACCGGCAAGCGTTACGAAACCATCACCAATGAAGTGAAACGCTATTTACAGGGCGGCTATGGCAAAGCGCCGGCGCCGATCGACACCGGTCTGCAAAAGCGCGCCATCGGCAAGGAAGACATCATCGATTGCCGTCCTGCCGATCTGTTGAAACCGGAATTCGAACACCTGCGCCAGGAAATCGGCCATCTGGCGCTGAACGACGAAGACGTTTTGAGTTACGCGATGTTTCCGGAAATCGGCAAGCAGTTTCTGGAATTGCGCTCCACCGGCCATTTGGTGCCGGAACCGCTCGAAATCGCGACAACCGGCAGCAACGGCGTGCAAAAAGCGCCGACTGAATTCAACGTCGCGCTGCACGGCGAGTCGTACCACGTCAAAGTCACCGGCACCAGCCCGAAAAATCAATCGTTGCGGCACTTCTATTTCATGGTCGACGGCATGCCGGAAGAAATCGTCGTCGAAACGCTCGATGAAATCGTACTCGACGGCGGCACCCAAGGCGCCGTCAAAAGCACCATCGGCAGCAAACGCCGCCGTCCCGCCGCCGAGGGTGACGTCGTCGTCAGCATGCCGTGCAACATCCTCGACGTGCTGGTCAAGGAAGACCAGAAAGTCAGCGCCGGACAACCGGTACTGATCACCGAAGCGATGAAAATGGAAACCGAAATCACCGCCCCGATCAGCGGCATCGTCAAGGCCGTGCATGTCGTCAAAGGAGAATCGGTGAATCCGAACGAAGTGTTGATTGAGATTGGAGCTGAATGATGATCACTATTTATCGCCGCCATACCCAAGCAATGAATTGCTACAGATAAATTGACTATACGAGTAAACGCTTCGCTACACAGCACTCGCTTCGTCATCCATCTTGTTGGCATGCCCTGATTACTGCGTTCCGCGCGCTTCATCCCATCCGCCGAATTAATCAGCGCGTCCCTAATTGCTCTTGTGTAATACCGGCTTTGATTCGTGCGAGCACTACAGAATTATCGACATAATCTTCGAGAACAAGCGGTTCATAAACTTCATTTTGATTTGCTTCGTAAGCAGCCAATTCCTTTTCGATCCGATCTTTCCCGTCACGATAAACCGCGAGTGGTATTGGTAACAGAACATATTCATCTTCACCTTGGATAAAAAATATCGAATGGAACCAGGCCACTCCAATAATGCCTTATTTTATAAATGAAAAATTAATTTTGTGAATTTTTCATCAAAATTATGTGAACTTTTTGTGAATTATTGGAACAAAATGTTATAGAATGCTTGATAACTTCCATAAACTTTCAGTAAGGAGATAAAGATGAAAACCAGTCAGAGTCTTTTGAATACAGCTGTAAAAGCTACTTTTGTTCTATTCGGTGTTTTACCGTTAGTCGGGCTTGTTGCATTTGGCGATTTGCGTTCATTTTCACTGATGCAATCTGAAATAAGCTGGTTAGAAATTGATCTCATGTTGGGCGCCGTATTTTTTCTAAGTTATCTCTTAATTGGAAGTGTATCGCAAAGCAGAACGCGCCTTCCGATGAAAAAAATATATGCTTAAACTTCAGGTTTAGTTTTAGTAAGTGAGTGCCTGCCTGTAAGGTCAATGTCATTTAAGCATTGACCTTTTTTTATTTAAAAGACGGTGGAAATTAAAAGTGAAATAACTGTGCGATATTCCATATATCTCGCGAGTAAAGTCAGTGTCCCTTAAAATTGGGGGGAAAAGAATTTATGCCATAACGTTCCATCAAACCCGACTGCCCACGCCCCCCTTCGGCCAGCGGCGATATTTTCCAAACCGTTAACTTCATCGTCTTGGTTGAAAGTAGCACCGCCATCGAGTGAGCTCCATAGGACTCCATTCTTTCCTGTTAACCAGATTAAACCGTTTGACGCCACCGCGACATCCTCGATTCCGCCCATTGGTGTTTGAGTCCAGCTATTCGCGGCAAACTTCCACAGCGAGCCATCGGATTTAACCGCCCATACTACGTTATCCGGTCCTGCAGAAATCCGTCTAAAACCGT
Source organism: Pseudomonadota bacterium (assembly GCA_018240935.1). Lineage (GTDB taxonomy): Bacteria > Pseudomonadota > Gammaproteobacteria > Burkholderiales > Nitrosomonadaceae > Nitrosomonas. The sequence goes on along the minus strand of JAFEEV010000324.1, from coordinate 3,355 downwards.
CGCTCTCAATCCGAGTGAGCTGCTGACCCTGATCGTCACTAAACCAAATTGCGCCATTTTTTGCAACCAGCCAAACTTTGCCTTCGGGTGCGATAGCAACATCTTCCATCTCCTTTGCCGCTGCGCCGGTCCAGCTTCCAGCGGCAAATTTCCATAAACTGCCGTTGGATTTAACGGCCCACACAATGCCGCCGGGCCCGGCAGCAATCCGGCTGAAGCCGCTGCTGCCTTCAACCACGGTCAGCGAAGATGCATAGATATTATCCGATTTCCAGACGGCACCGTTTTTGCCGGTAAGCCAGATTAGCCCGTTAGGCGCCATGGCAACATCCTGCATGCCGCTGATTGCCGTACGACTCCAAAGTTCGGCTTGAACGGCAACAGGCAACATTCCCCATAGCAGCAGAAATCCGAGCAGTAAATTGCGCGATAAGCGACACCTTCTTCTTGACGTAAACACGAATTGCAAGTCAAACCGGCTCATCTCTTTCATATCGTCCGCCCTCCGTTAATAGCAACCCTGAAGCTGCCAATGCTCGATTAACAACTACCCGTCTGTTGAGCGATCAGGCCGCGCCGCGAAGTATCCACGGCATTGACCGGCTATTATTATTCCAGACGATTGATTTTATACCGGATACAGTAACTATGCGCGGCAAAACCTTTACCATGCGTCAGCCACAAGAACCGATCCCGCCTCCGGTGCGGACAATCGGTCCGCAAAAGATTTTGTGATATTATTCGAGCCCATTCTTGAGTAAATTTCCGGTGCATCATCAAAGTTCGCTTAATTAAAAGGTCGCATGCATGATTTTCTGGCGCGTAAAATCACTTGACGCCATCCTGGCTACAGCAGAAAAGAAAAGTCTCCACCGCACCTTGGGTGCTTGGCAATTAACCCTATTAGGCATCGGCGCGATTATCGGCACGGGTATTTTCGTTCTGACCGCCGAAGCGGCGCAGAAAGCCGGGCCCGGCATGATGCTTTCCTTTGTCATCGCCAGTTTCGTTTGTACCGTCGCCGCGTTGTGTTATTCCGAACTTTCTTCCATGGTGCCCGTTTCCGGGTCTGCTTATACTTATTCTTACGCGGTCCTGGGTGAATTAGTCGCCTGGCTGGTCGGCTGGGCGCTGATGCTGGAATATTCCGTCGCCGCCAGCGCGGTCGCTGTCGGGTGGTCGGGCTACTTTGTCGGCTTGCTGCAAAATTCGCTTGGGATCGAAATACCCTTTGCGCTGGCGAACGGCCCTTTTGCCGGCGGAATCATCAATTTACCGGCGGTTTTCGTTTGCCTGCTGGTAATCGGCCTGCTGGTCATCGGCACACGGGAAAGCGCCACCTTCAATGCCGTTCTTGTCGCCATCAAAATTGCCGCGTTAACGCTCTTCATTGCGCTCACGCTTCCGGTCGCCGATTGGGCAAACTTCCAGCCGTTTTTACCGCTGGGCGAAACCGGCGTGATTGCAGCGGCATCGTCTATTTTCTTCGCTTATGTCGGCTTCGACGCAGTCTCGACCGCCGCCGAGGAGACCAAGGATCCGCAGCGGAATGTCCCGATCGGACTGATCAGTTCGCTGGCGATCTGCACCATTTTTTACCTGCTCATCTCAGCCGGCGCGATCGGCGCGGTCGGCGCGCAACCGCTGCTGGATGAAACCGGTAAGAATCTGATCCCGGGTTCATTGAAACTGGCCGAGCAGTGCCAATCGCTGGCCGCTATCGGACAGCAACCGCTGGTTTGCTCCCGTGAAGCGCTGGCATCCGTACTGCGGGAGATCGGCTGGGAAAGAATCGGCAACTTACTCGGACTTACGGCATTCCTGGCGCTGCCGTCGGTGGTTTTGATGATGCTGTTCGGTCAAACGCGCATCTTTTTCGTCATGTCGCGCGACGGCCTGCTGCCGGAAGTCTTGAGCCGCATTCACCCGCGCTTCAAAACACCGCATATCGTCACCTACGTCACCGGCTTGGGCGTCATTATCGCTGCGGCTTTCCTGCCGGTCGGAAAATTGGCGGACATCTCCAATTCCGGCACCTTGTTCGCTTTCATGATCGTGGCGTTTACCGTCATGATACTGCGCATCAAAGACAAAAGCCGCGCCCGCCCGTTCAGAACGCCCGCAATTTGGCTGGTAGGCCCGCTCGCGGTAATCGGTTGCATCACACTTTTCTTCTTCCTGCCGACGGATGCCAAACTGGTATTCCCGATCTGGTCCGGGATTGGATTGATTTTCTATTTTCTCTACGGCTACCGTAAAAGTCACGTCGCCCGCGGCATCGGCACACCGACCGGCGGCGAAGATATCATCAGTCCGGTGCGTCCACTGGCTGATTGCGATGCGGAAGATGTCACGAAGAAATAAGTCAATCGATCAATCTTAAGTTTCAGGCGTTCGCTTTACCCCTGGCGGCCGGGGTACGCAACAAAGCCGGTAGTATGATCAGCGTGCAAATGAGCGTAAACGCCAACCCCACCGTCAGCAGAATGCCCATGCTCGCGGTTCCCACATGTGACGAAAACATCAAACTGGCAAAGTCAACCAGCGCAGTCAACGCGCTATAGAAAATCGCCCGCGCAGTGCTGGTGTGAATCAGAATTTCACTCACCAGCTCATTATTGATGCTGCGATACACCATGTGCAAACTACTGTCGATGCCGAGACCGAGCAACAGCGGCAAAGCGATGATATTGGCAAAGTTGAATGGAACATCCAGCAATATGGTGAATGCAGCGGTGAACAAACTCGACAGCAGTAAAGGCAGAAGCACCAGCAAGGTATATTTGATGCTACGCAGCAATACCAGCAGAATGACCACCACGCCGATCAACGCCAGCGAAAACGCTTGAACGAATGCTTGCACCACGGCCTCCCCAGCTTCCAGACTGATCACCGGCACGCCGATGGCATGCGGCGCCACTTGCTGCACCGCACGGACAAAACGCCGCAGCGCATCGTTATCGTTCAGATCCTCTTTCGGATAAACCGCCAAGCGGTATCCGCCGGACTCGCTGTGCCAACGGTCGCGGAGCGCCGCCGGCAGATCCTGTTCAGCGAAAATTCCGGCTTCCGTCGCCGTGCGCAGGCTTTGCAAAGCCAGCGGCAACATGGCCAGCAGATCGTCTTCCACGGCGTACAATAATTGACTTTTGTCATCACTGCCGACTTTATCCAGTTCCGTAAACAAGCGCGCCAGCGACGACTTTAGCGCGCTCGCCGCGACTGCGGCGGGATGCTCGGGATGCTGCACAGCAATCCGTTCCAATGCCGTAACCTGTTTCCGCAAGGCTTTATATTGTTCGACCAGAATCGCATCCCTGGCTATCCCACCTTGCGGCGGCGCAGTGGCGGCAAT
>JAFEEV010000323.1 GCA_018240935.1 Pseudomonadota bacterium | reverse complement strand
TTGGCGGGAATATAGGCGATTTTCTGCAGCGGAAAAATAATCACCCCGATGGTCTGGCGCAACTGCGGAAAATACTTGAAACGGGTATCTTCGGCAATCAGCAAACAGGATAACAAGGTGAAAACGAACAGCCGCGTGAACGGGCCTGGGCCATGCCGGAAAAACCGGGGAACTGTTTCCATTACGTTCCGGACTCAACAATCAATTGATTTCTCAATCAACGCGGAAATAAAAATACGAAATACCCGGATCGATTTAATCGCGGGCGAAAATACCGATGGATCGGTCCATGTTCTCCAGTGCGATACCGGCGCCGCGCACCACGCAGGTCAGCGGATCGTCGGCGACAATGACGGACAGTCCGGTTTCTTCCATCAACAACCGGTCAATATCGCGCAATAAAGCGCCGCCGCCGGTCATAACCATGCCTTTCTCCGCAATATCCGCGCCCAATTCCGGCGGGGTATGCTCGAGCGCGGATTTAACCGCACTGACGATGCTATTCAGCGGCTCCGCCAGCGCTTCCAGAATTTCGTTACTGGAAATGGTGAAACTGCGCGGTATGCCTTCCGCCAGATTGCGGCCTTTGACTTCGATTTCGCGCACCTCCGAACCGGGAAAAGCCGAGCCGATTCCTTTCTTGATAATCTCCGCGGTCACTTCGCCGATCAGCATGCCGTAATTGCGGCGGATATAGTTGATGATCGCTTCGTCAAATTTATCCCCGCCGACACGCACCGAATTGGAATACACGATACCGCCCAATGAAATTACGCCCACTTCGGTGGTGCCGCCGCCGATGTCGACCACCATCGAACCGGTCGGCGACTCAACCGGCATATCGGCGCCCAATGCCGCCGCCATCGGCTCCTCGATCAATTCCACCTTGCGCGCGCCGGCGCCGTAGGCCGCTTCGCGAATGGCGCGGCGCTCCACTTGCGTGGAACCGTACGGAACACAAATGACGATGCGCGGATTAGCGGAAAGCAAACGCGGCGGATTGACCCGGCGGATGAACATCTTCAGCATTTGCTCGGTGACGGTAAAATCGGCGATCACGCCGTCTTTCATCGGGCGGATCGCGGTGATGTTACCCGGCGTGCGGCCCAGCATTTGCTTGGCGGCGAGCCCCACCTGCTGAATCATTTTTTTGCCGTTGGCTCCGCTTTCTTCACGGATTGCAACTACGGAGGGTTCATCCAACACGATACCTTGGCCGTGGACATAAATCAGCGTATTCGCCGTGCCCAAATCGATCGCCATGTCTGTCGAAAAATAGCTTCCAAGGATATTGTTGTTCAAGAAATTAAACATAGTGGCAGAATCCGTTATTAATAATCATGATGAGAGCGAATGATAAAGTAAAACCATCAAAAAATAATACGCCGGCAAAACGGGGGCATGATACCCTAATAGTTATTTGAATATAAGGTTACCGATTAAAATGACTTTATCCATTAGTGACGTGAAGCGTATAGCTGATCTTGCTTATATTGAAATTGATGAAAACGAGGCAAAAGAGACTTTGACTCACCTATCCGGCATTTTCAATTTGATTGAATCGATGCAAGCGGTCGATACCTCGGCGGTGGAACCCATGTCGCATGCGCAGAGCGTCGCGCAGCGTTTACGTGAAGATGAAGTCACTGAAACCGACCAGCGCGAATTATACCAATCAATCGCACCGCAAGTCGAAGCCGGTCTGTATCTGGTTCCTCAAGTTATTGAATAAACTCAGCACTATCGTAACAAAACACCCCTGAGAAAGCGCAGCGCTAGAAATACAATCATTAACGTAACATTCCATTTTTTCTGATCAGCACATCCATGTTTAACGCCAGTCTTAAACAACTCTCGATGCAACTTGCCGGGAAAAAAATTTCCAGCACCGAATTGACCACCGAATTTCTGAAGCGCATTCAGCAGACCAACCCGGAATACAATGCCTTCATCACCGTGAACGAAGCAATGAGCCTGGCGCAGGCGCAAGCAGCCGATAACATGATCGCCGCGGGACAAGCCGGTCCGCTCACCGGTATCCCGATCGCGCAAAAAGATATTTTCTGCGCCAAAGGCTGGTTGACCACATGCGGTTCGAAAATGCTGTCGAATTTCGTCTCGCCGTACGACGCCGGCGTCATCGAACGTTTCAATCAAGCCGGTGCGGTGAATATCGGCAAAACCAACATGGACGAATTCGCCATGGGGTCGAGCAATGAAACTTCCTATTACGGCCCGGTGAAAAATCCCTGGGATCATGCCGCAGTGCCCGGCGGCAGCTCGGGCGGCGCGGCGTGCGCAGTTGCCGCCCGATTGGCGCCCGCGGCCACCGGCACCGATACCGGCGGCTCGATCCGCCAGCCCGCCGCATTGTGCGGCATCTCGGGAATCAAACCAACGTACGGATTGGTGTCGCGCTACGGCATGATCGCGTTTGCGTCCAGCCTCGATCAAGGTGGCCCGATGGCGAAATCGGCGGAAGATCTGGCGCTGCTACTGAATGTCATGGTTGGTTTCGATCCGCGCGACTCCACCAGCCTGCAACGCGAAGCCGAAGACTATGCGCGCGACCTGCAAAAACCATTGACCGGACTGCGCATCGGTTTACCCAAAGAATACTTCGCCGCAGGCATGAGCCGCGATGTCGCCAGCGCGGTCGACAACGCCCT
>JAFEEV010000322.1 GCA_018240935.1 Pseudomonadota bacterium | reverse complement strand
GTAACCGACACTTCAGACTTAAGCGGTTTAGCTTCCGCCATTAATGGCTTGCAATCTCTTACTGGTGTCACAGCTTCATTTGCATCTCCGACCAATAAATCAGTGATTACGCTCACAACAACCGATGGAAGAGATATAGGAATCCAAGATTTTAACAACACTGGCGCAACAAAAACAGCAGATGTAGTTGCCGGTGCAACCACAAGAACCTTAACAGGCGGTGCGGCAACCGATTCGACAATTGCTACCGGTACCGTTGAGCTCACAAGTGCCAACGGACAAATATCGGCCAGTGGTGGAAATGCAGATGTATTCGGCGCTACTACCAGCTCGTTTAACTCTGTGGCTACTGTGGATATATCATCGGCAGCCAATGCGCAAGTGGCGATTAAAACACTGGATGAAGCTTTAAAAACTATAAATAATTCACGTGGTGATCTTGGTGCGATTCAAAATCGTTTTAGTTCAACGATTGCAAACCTGCAAACCGCATCGGAAAATCTCTCCGCTTCTCGCAGCCGGATTCAAGATGCCGACTTTGCCGCCGAGTCAGCCAATTTAACCCGCGGACAAATTTTGCAACAAGCCGGTGTGGCGATTCTTGCGCAAGCGAATTCACTACCCAATAACGTTCTATCACTTTTACGTTAAAACAAATGATACTTCGCATTAAATGAAGCTGACAGAAACGCGGAATTCAATTGATCTCTCCGCGTTTCTGTCAACTTTAAGGAGTTACAAAATGACTATCAATCAATTAAATGCTACCGGCGCGCTTCCACCCTTTTCGCCATCTTTATCGATGCCTCGAAAATCATCCATATCCAATGTGGATACAACTGCATTACCAGTTTCAACTATTGATTCTCAAGTAAATAGCGCAAAATCCGAAGATCAAGTTAAGCAAGCTGTTCAAAAGATTCAAGGCACCGTGGACAACTTGGCACACAACTTGCGATTCTCGATTGACGAAGACACTGGAAAAACAATTATCAAAGTAATGGATGTCCACACCGAAGAAGTTATCCGTCAAATTCCATCCGAAGAAGCTGTTGAAATAGCCCGAACGTTGGACAAAGTTCAAGGATTGTTATTTAACGGAAAAGCATAACAACAATCATTTTGGATAGAGCTTACAAATGCTTTCGTCTCCAGGAATTGGATCAGGTTTAGATGTCAATGGCTTAGTCACTCAGCTAATGAAGGCTGAAAGTCAGCCTCTGACAGCTCTTGACGCTAAAGAAGCTAAACAGCAAACCCGGTTGACTGCTTTTGGCACTTTAAAAGGGGCATTATCCTCATTTCAGAGCAATTTAGCCGCATTATCCGATCCGGCAAAATTTACCGCCATAACGGCCGGTTTTTCAGATACCTCATTAGCAAATGCGAGCGCAACATCATCCGCCGTAACAGGAAGTCATTCCGTAGAAATACAAACACTTGCACAGTCACACAAACTCAAATCCACTGTTTTCGCAACCACAAGTTCTGCGGTTGGCAGTGGTACCTTGACTATACAATTTGGCACATATAGCGGCGGCACGTTCACACTAAACCCAGATAAAGCAGCACAGTCGATTACCATTTCCTCCGGTAATTCATCACTATCCGGTATCCGTGACGCAATCAACCAAGCCAATGCAGGCGTATCTGCCAGTATAGTCAATGATGGTACAGGTAACCGTTTAGTAATTGCTTCACAAGACACTGGTTTGAGTAACGCGCTAAAAATCACCGCAACCGACACTGATGGAAATAATACTGATAACGCAGGGCTTTCCCAGCTTGTTTATGATGGATCGACGGGGGGTACAACCAATTTGACTCAAACTGTAGCCGCTAGCAATGCTACATTGGTTATCGACGGCATCTCAATCAGCAAGGCATCAAACAATATCACAGATGCTATTGAGGGCGTCACATTAAATTTATTGAAAGCAAACCCTGGCACTACATCAACATTAAACTTGTCGCGTGACACTGCCGGCATTCAAAATACCGTGTCATCATTTGTAAAAGCTTTTAATGATCTCAATAAAACCATTGTTAATCTTTCAAAATATGATGCGGGAACTAAGCAAGCATCCATCCTAACCGGAGATTCAACCGTTCGGTCAATTCAAACCCGGATACGTAGTGCAATCTCCGATCCGTTGACTACAGCTGGTGGAGGCTTAAGCTTACTATCGGAAGTAGGTATCTCGTTCCAATCGGACGGGACACTGCAATTTGACTCCACTAAGCTATCGAAAGCACTGAGCGATCCTACCAAGGATATTTCAACATTATTTTCCTCTGTTGGAAAAACAAGTGATAGTCTCGTGTCATTTACCAGCGCCAAATCGGATACAGTCAATGGCAAGTATTCATTAAACATCAGCCGTATTGCAACCCAAGGCAGTGCCGCAGGTGATACAGCAGCTGCATTGACGATCAATGCCGGGGTCAATAATTCATTAAATCTTACTGTCGATGGTGTAAGTGCAAATATAACACTGGCGGCGGGCACCTACACAGCAGCTTCTTTAGCCGCTGAAATACAATCAAAGATTAATGGCGCTTCAGCACTTTCTTCCGCCGGTATAAAAGTCACAGTAAGTGAATCTTCCGGAAAGCTTGCCGTTGTTTCAAATCGTTATGGCTCTGCTTCAACTGTATCAATCACCGGCGGGAATGGTAAATCGGATCTGTTCGGCACACCTGTTGAAACCGCAGGAGCAGACGTAGCGGGCACAATCAATGGTGTTACTGCAACAGGCTCAGGTCAAACACTAACCGGCGCCGCTGATAGTAGCGGACTCGTTATCAAGATAACCGGAGGCGCCACAGGCGCTAGAGGCGAAATAGATTTCGCACATGGTTTTGCAGCTAAATTGAATAAATTAGTGGGTGAAATGTTGAATGGCCGTCTCATTGATAGCCGTATTGATGGCATAAATTCAACGATCAAAGACATAGGAGCGCAAAGGGATTCTTTGAATCAAAGGCTTGCCGATACAGAGAAACGAATTCGCGCTCAATTTACTGCACTGGATACGACTATTGCCAGCATGACACAAACCAGCAATTTCTTACAGCAGCAATTATCCAGATTACCAACAACAAGTAACTAATACTCGATCTCGTCAATAAACTCTTTACAAAATAAAAGGAGTACAGAATGTATACAGCTATGAATAGTGCAATATCCGCTTATCAGCGTATCGGAGTCGAAACAGGTATTGAGTCGGCCGATCCGCACAAGCTCATCTTAATGCTGTTTGAAGGCGCGCAAGAAGCTTTGGCAAAAGCCAGAATGCATATGCAACACAATGAAATTGCCGAGAAAGGTCAAATGATCTCTAAAGCAATTATGATTATTGACCATGGTTTGAAAGCAAGCTTGGATATGAACGCAGGTGGCGATCTGGCGGTTAAGCTTCAGGCTCTTTATGACTATATGGCATACCGTCTTTTAGTTGCCAATATTCAGAATAATCTTGAAATTATCAATGAAGTCGGCAAATTGCTATCCGAATTGCACGGCGCTTGGCAAGAAATCGGCAAAACAAGTGAAACACAAACCGTAATAAAAGCAATCGCAACTAACTAATAATTCTGTAATAACGATAAAGGTACCAAGATAAATGAATAGTGTACAAACACTGAAAACATATGATGCTATTTTGGCAACTACCGGAAAAATGCTTACGGCGGCTCAAAATAACGAATGGGATCAATTGATAGAACTGGAACAGGAATGCAGACAATTAACTGAAATACTTATTAAAAATGATCAGGAGCCCATATTAGACAAAGAATTATTGCAAAAGAAAATAAAAATTATCCATCAAATATTAGCTGACGACGCACAAATAAGAGCAATTACTGAGCCATGGATGATGAAATTGCAAGATATGCTCAACACCAATAGCCGTGAACGCAATCTTCAACTCGCTTATCAGTCAGTCAACAATCTATAAATCTTCATTAGAAACCATGTAATGCGCTCACATTTTTTCTAAGTCATTATTTAGCTTGCAGATGAGTTGTCGTGATTCCAACCATAATTAAAACAGAAGTAGCGGCAATTTCAGCTCAGATAAAGCCAACCGCACCCGTTACACCGGTAACAGCAATACTCGATTCACAAACTTCTTCAGCAGAGTTCATACAAGGTCAGAAGTATCAAGCGCTGGTTGAAGCCCGTTTATTGAATGGTGATTCACAAGTGTTAGTTGCAGGCAAGTCATTACAAATGCGCTTGCCTGACAATTTTCAACCGGGTAACAAACTGGAGCTTGTCTTTATTTCGAATGAACCTAAACCGGAGTTTTTGGCTTTAAGTGATTCGCCGGCAGATAACCAAATCAACAATACATCCATTAGCACCGCAGGTCGTTTCTTGGGTGCTCTGATGCAAGATGCTTTAAAACACACATCTGGAAACGCAGCGAATACTTCAGCCGCTCATTCACTCACCAGCCCGAATCCCATCTCAACCAGCGCGCCAACAAATAGCACTGATTTACCCGGTTTATTACAAAAAGCAATTGTTCAAAGTGGTTTATTCTATGAATCGCATCAGTCGCAGTGGATTCATGGAGAAAAAACACTTGAAAATTTGCAACAAGAACCGCAAGGAAAATTAATGCTAGTAACAGCCGACTTATCTACTGCCAAAGCTGCCGCAACGGCTTCGCTTACTTCGGAAATGCCTGTACATGCACAGACAATCCCGTTAGTGCAGCAACAGTTAACCACTTTGGAAACGGGCCATTTGCTCTGGCGTGGCGAGGCTTGGCCGGGACAATCAATGGAATGGGATATTTACGAAGAATCCCAGGAAAATGCAGCCAAGGAAAATGACTCCGATCAAGCTGCTCAGTGGCGCACACTGCTTCGCCTATCAATGCCTGAACTTGGCGACATCACCGCAACCATCGCACTGAATGCAAATGGAATTAACATTCAACTGAACGCTGCGCAATTAGAAACCGCCCGTCTACTCAAGAGTAATCAATTACCCCTCGCTAGCGGTATGCAATCTGCCGGACTCAATATCCGGGCGGTAGAAGTCAAGCATGATGACAACCAATGAATCCTATCTGACTGCCGTTGCACTCGCATACCGTGAAGGGCAAATAGCACCCAGAGTGGTTGCCAAAGGGCGTGGCATAATTGCTCAAGAAATTATCAAGCGCGCCAAAGAAGCGGGAGTCTATGTTCATGAATCCAGTGAGCTGGTCGCATTACTGATGCAAGTTGATCTTGACGATCGCATTCCCCCGCAGCTTTATGTGGCCGTAGCGGAATTATTGGCGTGGCTTTACAGATTGGAGCAAGGCAAAACATCCTTAGCCACAAAAAACGATCTTGATAAAAGAATTACACAAAAAATTCTGGAGAGTGAATAATGTTGCAAACACCTGATCAAATCACCGAAGCAATTAACATTTTGACGCCTACTCAATTTTCTCAAGAAGAAAGCGGTGAAAATTTCCGCATCCATTCTGAAATTGATATTCTTTTTATTCTTCGCGGGATTATGCAAACCAATTCATTAATCACTCTCTATCCCGATTACGCCAGCGATTTTATCCTGACCTCAATAATCACCATCGATTCCGATAAACGAGAAATGGTGATTGATTATGGAGCCAATGACAAACAGTGCCAGAAAGCACTGCATTCCAAAGAACTCGTCTTTGTAACCACGCAAAATCGAGTAAAAATCGAATTTGTCTGCGATCAAATCAGGAAAATTCAGTATGAGGGCCAGGATGCTTTTGCAGTTAATATCCCCGAGTCGCTTCTGCGGATACAAAGGAGAAACCATTTCCGCATTACCACTCCAATCGTCAAACCGCTAAAGTGCGTTATTCCAATCCCTGGAAAAGAACCAGCCGCCAAAGCTGAAGTGGCATTACTCGATATCAGTTGTGGCGGAATTGCCGTGATCGATCAGCACCCGATCATTAATTTTGACCCGGGCATGATCTATAGCGACTGCAAAATCGCACTTCCGGACATTGGCGCAATCACGGTCAACATTCAGGTAAAGAACACCTATGAAATCACTCTACGTAACGGACAAAACTGCATGCGCGCTGGCTGTCAGTTCATTGAGCTGACAGCCAGCATGGAAGCGATGATTCAACGCTATATCATCAAGCAGGAACAAATGAGGAAAGCCAAATAACCCTCCCGGAAAGAACTTGCAATTACGGAACAGACAATTTGGTTTTGCTACAAATACCGATCAAACTGTCTTCCGTACATAATAACGATCACCCCGGTCAAACAGAAACCTACCCCAATCCAGTCCGCCGTTGCCGGCCGAATTCCGTCGGCCGCCCACAACCACATCAGCGCCATGCAGATATAAACGCCGCCATACGCGGCATAAACACGACCGGCTGCTTGCGGGTGAAGCGTCAGCAGCCAAACAAATAACACCAAGCTGATTACTGCTGGAAAAAGCAGCCAAAAAGGTTTACCTTCTTTCAAATAGAGATACGGCAGATAACAGCCGATTATCTCGGCGAGCGCAGTAACAACGAATAAGCCCAATGTTTTCAGAATTTCCATAATTTGATCTGGCAGCTTTTAGTATCGTGTATATTATGCCTTCATTTCATCAGCAAAAGGACTAACGGTCATGACTCAAGATGCTATTTCGTGCGATCTGCACGACTTCGTGGAAGTTGCTTGCATGTACGGCTACCGGTTGAGGCTCATCTTGAAAAATAATCAGACAATCGAAGGAAAAGCCATCGATATCGTCAATTCACCCGAGAAAAATGAATGCCTGGTGATCGATGGCGACACACGGCAGCAAGTCGAATTAACCCGGCTCGCTAAAATGGAAGTTCTGACACCCAATGCCAAGTTCAGCGAAGTTATTTTCCCGTAACTGCTGCCGAGCCGCCGTCGCGATGCAACGCTGATAACCGTTCTTTCATCTTATTCATCCCGCTATATTTGAATCTACAAGCAACATTATCATGTCGTTCATAGCATCCCGGCTAATCCATTGGCATCACGATCATGGCCGCCATCACTTGCCTTGGCAACGTAATCGAGATCCCTATGCTGTTTGGTTATCCGAAATCATGTTGCAACAAACGCAGGTCAATACAGTCATCCCCTATTACACCCGGTTTATGCAAGCATTCCCAACCGTTGCAATTCTGGCGCAAGCGCCGCTGGATGATGTATTGGATTTATGGAGCGGCCTTGGTTACTACTCCCGCGCCCGCAATCTGCATTTGGCCGCGCAAAAAATTGTGCGG
>JAFEEV010000321.1 GCA_018240935.1 Pseudomonadota bacterium | reverse complement strand
TCCGCCCATTCCAGCGTCTGCGTCGGCGGGCTGGCGAACATCATGAACAGGCGCGCGGTATCGGCGCCGTATTCTTCCACCAATTTCTGCGGGTCGACCCCATTGTTCTTGGATTTCGACATGGTACCGATACCGCCGGATTCGACCGGTTGGTTATCGGATTGCAGGATTGCGCCGCAGCGTTTGCCCTGATCATCGAACTGCAAGGTGACTTCGGTTGGATTGTAATACGTGATGCGTCCGTTGCCGGATTTGCGGTAAAAAATCTCGTTTAGCACCATGCCTTGCGTCAGCAGGTTGGTAAACGGTTCATCCAGTTGCAGCAAGCCCAGATCGCGCATGACCTTGCTCCAGAAACGCGAATACAACAGATGCAGAATGGCGTGCTCGATGCCGCCGATGTACTGATCGGCAGGCAGCCAGTAATTGACGCGCTCGTCGGTCATGGCCCGATGCTGGTCCGGGCAAGCGTAGCGCGCGTAATACCACGATGAATCGACGAAGGTATCCATGGTGTCGGTTTCGCGCCGCGCCGCTTTGCCGCATTTCGGACAACTGCATTCGTAAAACGACGGTGTTTTGCCGAGCGGATTGCCGGAACCGTCCGGCACCAGATCTTGCGGCAATACCACCGGCAACTGATCGTCCGGTACCGGCACCACACCGCAATCGCTGCAATGGATCAACGGAATCGGACAACCCCAGTAGCGTTGACGGGAAATGCCCCAGTCGCGCAGGCGGAACTGCACGCGCTTGTTGCCCAATCCTTTTTGCTGCAATGCTGCGGCGATGGCATCGACCGCTTGCTCAAATTGTAACCCGGAGAATGCCTCGGAATCAAAGGTTACGCCGTGTTCCACATAAGCCTCCGTCAATGGCAGTGCCAGATCGCCGTCGATCGGCTTGATAACTGCTTTGACTGGTAACCGGTATTGCGTGGCAAAGGCAAAATCGCGCTCGTCGTGTGCCGGTACTGCCATCACCGCGCCTTCGCCGTAGCCCATCAATACATAATTGGCGACCCAGACCGGTAACTTTTCACCATTGAGCGGGTGAATGACAAACAAACCGGTGTCCATGCCTTTTTTCTCTTGCGTGGCGAGGTCGGCTTCCTTGGCGGAACCCAGTTTGCATTCCTGAATAAAGTCTTGCAGCGCGGGATTGTTTTTTGCGGCGTGCAGAGCGATCGGGTGTTCTGCGGCGACAGCGACATAGGTGGCACCCATCAGCGTATCCGCGCGCGTGGTGAATACTTTAAGATCCTGCGGCGTGCCGGATGCGCGATCGGCGGGGAAGGTGATGTCGACCCCATAACTTTTGCCGATCCAGTTCGCCTGCATGGTTCTGACCCGTTCCGGCCAGCCGTGCAGGTTATCCAGTGAGGCCAGCAGTTCATCGGCGTACTGGGTGATTTTCAGGTAGTACATCGGGATTTCGCGTTTTTCCACCGGTGCACCGGTGCGCCAGCCGCAGCCGTCAATGACTTGTTCGTTGGCCAGCACGGTCTGATCGACCGGATCCCAGTTGACGACGCCGGTGGTTTGATATGCCAATCCTTTTTCCAGCATGCGCAGAAACAGCCACTGGTTCCAGTGATAATAACTGGGATCGCAGGTGGCGATTTCGCGTGTCCAGTCGATGCTCAACCCCAGGCTTTTCAGTTGCTTGCGCATGTAGGCGATATTGTCGTAGGTCCATTTGGCGGGCGAGACGTTGTTTTGCATCGCGGCATTTTCCGCCGGCAGCCCGAATGCATCCCAGCCCATCGGTTGCATCACGTTGTAGCCCTGCATGCGGCGGTAACGCGACAACACGTCGCCGATCGTATAATTGCGCACATGCCCCATGTGGAGTTTGCCGGAAGGGTAGGGAAACATCGACAAACAGTAATATTTCGGTTTGCCGGGGGTTTCAACGGCTTTAAATGCGGCGGTTTGTTCCCAATGCTGCTGGGCTTTTTTTTCAATTTCCTGGGGATGATATTTTTCTTGCATGGGATGATGTTTTTATTGGGTAAATTTTTTGATTATACCGCGAACCGGGTGGCTTGATGCTGCATCTGGATGCGTGTGCTACGTTGAGAAGTGATCCGAGAGAGGAGTATGAGCACCGACAACGCCAGACGATAATGGCAGTATCCGTTGTGATGCTTGCAGAGCTACATGGTATTTAGCAGAAGCTTGAGTTTCGCCATAATAAAGCCTCAGGATCTGAGGCTTTATTGCGGGGATTTTTTTACAAGATTGGCCGTTGAAACTGAGGAATTAATCCATCAGTCCAGGCGGAAACCAATCTTCAACTTGACCTGATAATGCGCAATCTTGCCATTGACGATATGTCCGCGCGTTTCCACCACTTCGAACCAATCCAGGTTATGCAAGGATGCGCCGGCTTTGGCAATGGCTTGCTGAATCGCATCATCGCTGCTTTTTGCCGATGAACCGACAATTTCGATAATTTTGTACACATGATCGCCCATTTTGCAGACTCCCTTTTGTTTGTCGAAAATTGTGTTATAGCATACTTTAGCCGGTTAGCCGTGTGAGAATTTTAATATAATGGCTGTGAAGAAAATGACCGATTTTATAGCGCGTCATCGCGACGCCGGACAAAATACCTGCCCTTGAATGAGGAGAAATTCGGATATGAAACTGAGATTAATTGGCGCTTTGTGGGTGATACTGACTCTGACGGCTTGCGCGACTTCGCCGATGGGTAGAAGTCAGCTGATCTTCATGCCTGACAGTGAAATCAACGCGATGGGATTGCAAGCTTTCACAAATCTGAAGAGTGAAAAGAAGATCAACCAGGATGCAAAAGAAAATCAGTTTGTTACTTGCGTTGCTGATGCCATTACCCATGAAGTCGGCGGTAGCTGGGAAGTGGTCGTGTTTGAAGACAACACCTTGAATGCTTTTGCATTGCCGGGTCAGAAAATCGGTGTACATACCGGCCTGGTCGAACTGGTGGATAACCAGGATCAACTGGCGGCTGTGATTGGTCATGAAATCGGTCATGTGCTGGCGCGGCACAGTAATGAACGAATGTCGCAGAAACTCGGCGCGCAAATGGGAATCGCGCTGATTGCGGCGGTTGCCGCGCCAACTACGCCGATGGGGCAGACAGCGGTCAGTTTGCTCGGTGTCGGCGCGCAGTACGGTATCATCATGCCGTTCAGCCGTCTGCACGAGAGCGAGGCGGATAAGATCGGCATTGAGTTGATGGCGAAGGCTGGATTTAATCCCGCTGAAAGCGTCACGCTCTGGCAGAAAATGGCGCAGGCCAGTCAGGGAGCCCAACCGGTCGAATTCTTATCGACCCACCCGTCCCATGAAACGCGCATCGATGATTTGCGTGCGCATTTACCCAAGGCCAATGCATTGATGCAGCAAGCGCGTTCCGCGGGTAAGCAACCGAAATGTGTCAAATAACGTTCCAAGGAAACTCTGAAAAACTACTGCGCTCGATCATACTGTGTTGAAATCAGACCCAAAATGCTCATTTACATCTTGTAAACTGCGCTTTTTCATCTGATTTCGCCTTGCCTGACCGTCGCTCGCTACCTTTTTCAGAGCTTCCCTAAACGTTGGGTTCCGGCTCACTGGCCGGAAAATCCAGTTCTACCTTTGCACCATCCGGATCGTGGCAAAACAATTGCCAGATTTCCAATCCCTTCAAGCGGTGCAGATCGTATTGAATACCGTGCCGCTTTAAGCAATCGACCGTGGCTTGCAGGTTGGTTGCCGTGAATGCCATGTGATCGATAACACCGGCTGCATTGGCTGGCATGGGCTTGTTCGCCATGATATGCAGAATGGCCTGATCCCCGGCATACAGCCATGCCCCAGGGAAAGCAAACGGCGGGCGGTAACCCTCTGTCAGTCCTAATACTTCGATATAAAAATTCTTGCTTTTCTCCAAATCCTTGCTCAAGACAGTGAAATGATTCATTCCTTCAATTGCCATTTTGCGGTACTCATGGATAAAACGAAATTTATACCATGATTTTATGTGCTTTTATTTTTCACAATAAGAATTTCATTCAATCTTCTTATCGTTTGAATAAAGAGATTTATATTTTTAGGAATCTATTTTTAAAGTTATAGGGATTTTTCTTATTGAAATTAAAAGGACTTAATAAATTCTTTAAAAACTATTAAAGAAAATCTTTCTTTTGTCGTAAGAAAAAACCTACATATGAATTCATTTTTATGGAACTGAATAATAAAAATACAATAAAAAAACATTATTCAGTAATAGGGATTCATAAATTGACGTTAATTCAGGTTTATAAAGCGCATAACAGGAGCTTAAGTAATGTATGTGGAACAAGCGGTGAGTAAAGCTACTGAATCATCCGGTTCAGTGATCAATCAGATGGTAAATGAATTCCTAACCTTTCGTTTGGGCAGCGAGGAGTATGGAATAGAAATCCTAAAAGTTCAGGAAATCCGTGGGTATGACGCCATCACGCAAATTGCGAATGCACCTGATTTTATAAAAGGTGTGGTCAATTTACGCGGCATCATCGTACCGATCATCGATATGCGGATTAAATTCAGGCTGGGTAATGCGACATACGATCAATTCACCGTGGTGATTATCTTGAATGTGGCCGGACGTGTCGTGGGGATCGTGGTGGATGGCGTATCCGATGTAATCAGCTTGGAAACCGAACAGATGCGGCCAGCGCCAGGACTCGGCTCAGTAATTGATACCGAATATATCATGGGACTGGGAACCGTAGGTGAACGCATGTTGATATTGATCGATATCGAGAAACTTATAAGTAGCGGCGATATGGGTCTGATCGAACAAAGTATCAATTAGTGAAGAATTATTTTTTATTGGGAAAATTTAACGGAGAGAATGATGTTTACAGATACGTCGATTAAATTCCGCTTGATGTTTGTGATCAGCCTATTGTCAATGCTAATGATAGGTATCGGTGTTCTGGGTTTGTATGGTTTCAACCATTCCAACGCGGGGCTGAAATCGGTATACGAAGATCGCACGGTGCCCGCAGTACAGCTGGGAAAAATTCTGGATGTTTGGTATCAGGTGCGAAAAAATGCGATCGATGCTACCGAATCGAAGAATGTCGAAGTTTCAAAGAAACTTTT
>JAFEEV010000320.1 GCA_018240935.1 Pseudomonadota bacterium | reverse complement strand
CATCCGCGACATCCAAATACAGGGAGAGCACGGGACACAGCTTGTTTTCAGCCAGGGTAAAGTGATTGATGACCGAGTCCGGCAGCATGGTGATTTTCTTTCCGGGCAGATAAACGGTCGATAAGCGAGAGGAAACGACATTTTCAAGCGGCGATTCGAGGTGGATGCCCAAGGCCGGCGCCGCAATGTGAATGCCGATACGGAAGCTTCCCAGTGCCAACGGCGTAACCGAAAACGCGTCGTCAATTTCTGTGGTTGAAGCGTCGTCGATGCTGAACGCGGCGACATCCGTGTAACATAAATCGGCCGGAATATCTCCTACCGGTTGTGTTTCCAGATCACCAAAACTAATGCCCTCGGGAAAATATTCCCGGACAAACTGATCGAAATGGTAATCGTGAGACGATGGAATGGCGCCGCACTTTTCCATCAATTTTACGGCGGTGAGTTTTTTTTCGGCGCAAACGGTTTCGAGCGCTTTCCACTCCAGGGAATTTTTCTCCGGCTTGTAGAGCAAGCTGGCGCTGAGGGGTTTAAATTCCTCGGGCAAAATGAACTGACTTAATTGCTCGACATAACGCGCTTGTTGCGCTGCTTGCAGGCGTTTTTTTTCCTGGCCGGCCAAGGCGGCTTTGAGCGCATCAGGCGGCGCGGCTTTGTAGCGGCCATGTCCTTTTTTATAGAAATACATCGGCGCGCTTTGCAGCAGCAGCAGCGTGGCGGCTGCTTCAACCGGGCTTGGAGCATGGCCGAAATAATCAGAGGCAAGCGTGTCGCTGGCAAATTCGGTATCTTGCGGGCAGCATTCCCAGAGAAAATCCGGATCCAGCTGTTCGGCGGCTTTTTGCGCTTGACTCATGAATTCGGCTAACGGCGGCGTATCGAATCGAAACAGAACGGCTGTTGTTTTGATTTTTGAGCGCTTGCCATGCACAGTCTCTATTTGCAGCGAAGTGTTGTTGTCAGCCAGAATGGCGCCTACCTTAAAGGTTCCAGCTTCTTCATAAAAAACATTCATAGGATTGTTTTTCTGGGTGCGATTGAATGATTGGAACGAACGGACTGCATCGGTAAGAGATGATTTGTCATCTAAAAATTAGAAGCTTATAAAATTCGGCGAGACTTCTGTTACGATGAAAAAACTGACCAGCAATTCTGCATTATATACGAGACTTCGATGCAACAAAAAAACAGTAGACAATGAGCGCCGCGAATAGTGCCGGTATTTTTTATCCAACCGGCCGGGTTTACCGATCCCGGAAAAATTGCTGATGCATCATGGAAAACTGTGGATGGGCCGGGGAGAAGCGGAATCCGTTCTGTGCGGCGCGGCCGTTTGTGAATTCTTGTTTTTGCAGGGAGCAATGAACGATTTAATCGCTTGAGTGTTTTTTTACGAACGACTGAATGGTATTTTTCAATTCGGAGTCGGCCAAGGTTGCGGCTAATTGCTTTAAGCATGCTTTTCCGGTCTGGCTCAATGTTAATTTTTTTGCATGTCTATGATTTGTGGATGTTTCTTGGTTTCTTGAAAATGAATCCGCTTGCACCGCAATGTGAATTGCAGTAATTTCCCAACCTAGCTTTTGCAGCTTGAGCAGCAAGGATGGAGAGATTTGCTTGAGCTTTGCGGCAATGGCGCCGTTTCCGGCCAATATGGTAAGTCTGTTGTCCTTGATCCGGCCGAGGCTGCAATGTTGTGTCAATTGAACCGGAATAAGCTTGAAGAATATCGATTGATCTTCGCGCAATTTTTGAGCCAATTTGAACAGATGCGTATATTCAGGCGTTTTGCCAAGCAAATCGAAATAAGCGTCAACTTTATGAGGGGCCATGGTTATCTCACCAATATCCAATAAAAAAGTATGAATATTATTTTTATCTCCAGTAATTCGGATCGAGCGCGTAAACTAACCTTAACAAAAGCACACATTGTATTATCAATGTGTGCTTTTTTATTGATTATTCTAGCAGCGGCATTAAGTTTGAATTTCATTTCACTGCGCTACGCTGACCGCATCGACGCGCCTGTTCTGAGGGCAATATTGGTTAATCCGCAAGAAGAGCGGCATCAAAAAATTCAAACGCATTTGCAAGATAATCTGAATCTGATGGCGAGTAAGTTAGGACAGATGCAAGCGCAACTATTGCGCTTGGATGCATTGGGCGAGCGGCTGGCGGAATCTTCCGGTATTCAAGCGCGGGATTTTTCATTCAAGGGAGCGCCGGGTCAAGGTGGCGCGCGGAATGATTTGTCCTCAGAGGATCTGTCGTTCTCTGAATTTAGCCATAAGCTTCAGGAGCTGTCGAATATGCTGAATGAAAGAACGGACAAGCTGGGCGCGTTGGATTCCTTGCTGCGTTATGACCGGATTACGAAGTTCGTGCTGCCTTCCGAAATGCCCGTTGAGACGGATTGGTATTCTTCCGGCTATGGATACCGGATCGATCCGTTTACCGGGAAAAAGGCGTTTCATGAGGGTGTCGATTTTGCTGCGGAGGCCGGTTCGCCGATAAAAGCTGCGGCGAGCGGAGTGGTGATCTATTCAGATCATCATCCTGAGTATGGTAATATGGTAGAGATTGACCATGGCGATGACTTGGTAACTCGATATGCGCACGCATCAAAGCGTTTAGTGAGTCTCGGAACCGTTGTATTGCAGGGGCAGAAAATAGCTGAAGTAGGCAATACCGGGCGTTCTACGGCACCGCATTTGCATTTTGAAATCCGGCACAAAGATAAACCGCAAAATCCATCCAAATTTTTGAAGAAACCGGGTTAAATTGGAGTGTTAATTTCTCCAGGTTTTTTGCGGGGGTGAGAAGTAAGCTCACCCTTTGTTTTTTAATAAGGTATCAATACGAAATATTTATAGACTTATGCTAGGTAATCTACTCAAGAAAATTTTTGGCAGCCGCAACGACCGGATGATCAAGCAGTATACCCAGGCTGTGCGGACGATCAATGAATTGGAACCGGCTATTGCGGCATTGTCGGATGCCGAGTTACGCGCAAAGACCGATGAATTCAAGCAACGCATTCAGGATGGCGAAACGCTTGATGCATTGCTGCCGGAAGCTTTTGCTGTCGTTCGCGAGACGGGTAAACGCGTGCTGGAGATGCGCCACTTCGATGTGCAGTTAATCGGCGGCATGGTGCTGCACGGCGGTAAGATTGCCGAGATGCGCACGGGTGAGGGTAAAACGCTCATGGCGACTTTACCGGCTTATTTGAATGCATTGTCGGGTAAGGGTGTGCATGTTGTGACTGTGAATGATTATCTGGCGAAGCGCGATGCTGAGTGGATGGGGCGGATCTACCGGTTTCTCGGCATGAGCGTCGGCGTAATTTATTCGCAAATGCCGCACGACGAGAAGCAGGCCGCTTATGCCGCCGATATTACCTACGGCACCAATAATGAGTACGGTTTTGATTATCTGCGCGACAATATGGTGACACACGCGAATGAGCGTGCGCAACGCACGCTTAATTTCGCAATCGTGGATGAAGTGGATTCAATTTTGATCGATGAAGCCCGCACACCTTTGATTATTTCCGGTCAAGCGGAAGGCGATACCGAGATTTACGTGCGTATTAACAAACTGGTTCCGAAGCTGATACGGCAGGAGAATGAAGATAGTCCGGGCGATTACAGCGTAGATGAAAAATCCCATCAAGTGACGTTGAGTGAAGCGGGCTTCGAGCATGCGGAAGAGTTGCTGGAATCGGCCGGGCTGCTCGAATCGGGATCCAGTCTTTACGATCCGGCCAATATCAATTTAATTCATCACCTGAATGCAGGGTTGCGCGCGCATAATTTGTTTTTTCTCGATCAGCATTATGTGGTGCAAAACGGTGAAGTGGTCATCGTCGATGAATTCACCGGGCGTCTGATGGCCGGCCGCCGCTGGTCGGATGGTTTGCATCAAGCGGTGGAAGCCAAGGAAGGTGTGGCTATTCAAAAAGAAAATCAAACACTCGCTTCCATTACCTTTCAGAATTATTTCCGCATGTATCAGAAACTGTCCGGCATGACGGGCACTGCGGATACCGAGGCAGCAGAGTTTCAGCAAATCTATGGATTGGAAACAATCATTATTCCGACGCATAGACCAATGATTCGTGAAGATCGCATGGATCTGGTGTTTCGTACGATGAAGGAAAAGAATGAAGCGATCATTCATGAGATCAAGGATTGCTATGAGCGCGGCCAGCCGGTTCTGGTGGGAACTACTTCCATTGAGAACAATGAGTTATTGTCCAAATTGCTGAACCGGGAGAAGCTTCCGCATCAAGTCTTGAATGCCAAACAGCATGCCAGTGAAGCCAGTATCGTGGCGCAAGCCGGGCGGCCGAAAATGATCACGATAGCGACCAATATGGCGGGCCGTGGCACGGACATTGTGCTGGGAGGAAATCCGGAACCGGAAATGGAACAAATCCGGCGCGACGAAAAATTGAGTGACGAGGAAAAAGAAAAGCGTATCGCCGAAGTGCACGAGAAATGGAAGCAGGTTCACGAAGATGTGTTGAACAAAGGCGGTTTGCACATTGTCGGCACGGAACGGCATGAATCCCGGCGCGTCGATAATCAACTGCGCGGACGTTCGGGGCGGCAGGGAGATCCCGGTTCCAGCCGTTTTTTCCTTTCCTTGGAAGATCCCTTGCTGCGGATTTTTGCCTCGGATCGTGTGGCCAATATCATGACACGCCTTAAGATGCCGGAAGGGGAAGCGATCGAACATCCTTGGGTGACTCGCGCCATCGAAAATGCGCAACGCAAGGTGGAAGCAAGAAACTTTGACATGCGTAAACAGTTGCTTGAGTACGACGATGTTGCAAATGATCAGCGGCATGTTATTTATCAGCAACGTAATGAGCTGCTTGAAGCGGAGCAGGATATTTCGGAAACCATAACTGCGATTCGTGAAAGCGTTCTCAGTGATTTGTTCAATGCGCATATTCCGCCGCAAAGTGTTGAAGAACAATGGGATGTAGCAGGGTTGGAGAAAGCGCTTGCTGCCGAATATCAGTTACATTTTTCATTACACAAATGGCTTGAAGATGATCCGGGGTTACATGAGGAGAGCTTATGCCAGCGCATAATCGATCTTGCAAATGATCATTATCAAACAAAAGTTGCTCAGATCGGTGCTGAGATTATGCATCACTATGAACGGGTCGTGATGCTGCAGATTCTGGATATGCATTGGCGCGAGCATCTGGCGGCATTAGATCATTTGCGGCAGGGCATTCACTTGCGTGGTTACGCGCAGAAGAATCCAAAGCAAGAATATAAGCGCGAGGCTTTTGAGCTTTTTTCGGCCATGCTGGAAGTAGTCAAACGGGAGGCTACGAAAATACTGCTGACAGTGCAAATTAAAAACGAGCAGCAAGTTGAGGCCGTAACCGATACTTTGCGAGCACCGGAAAATATACAGCTCCATCATGATACGTATCAGGAATCAGGCCCCGAAGCAGCGCAGTATGCAGGAGCGGAAGAAGAAAAGGCGCAGCCATTTGTGCGCCAAAATGAGAAAGTTGGGCGTAATCAACCTTGCCCCTGCGGCTCGGGCAAGAAATACAAACAGTGCCACGGCAAGATAAAATAATTCAACTTAAACAATAACTGAGTTAATGCTGATCGATTGATTCGCGGCTCTTAGAAATCTTCCAAGATTTCTATAATCCTTAAGACGATTGTGGTATACTGCGCGCCAGTTTTGCATGATGTAAATTAACGGGTGAAATTAATAGGGATTGAAAAAAAGCTTTTTCTTTTGTTGTATTTAACTTTACGAAAAAAATATTACTGATGGAATAATTGAAAATGGCGGATAGTTTCAGTATCAATGATGAGATGAGCGGCAGGAGAAAATTCCTGGTTGCCGCGACCTCAGTAGCGGGCGGAATTGCAGGCGCTGCGATTGCAACGCCTTTTTTATTGAGTATGATGCCAAGCGAACGGGCAAAAGCAGCTGGGGCGCCGGTTGAAGTGGATATATCAAAGCTTGAGCCAGGGATGTTATTGATGGTTGAGTGGCGTGGGAAAGTTGTATGGGTCTTGAATCGTACGCCGGAAATGTTGGAAAGCTTGGTAAAAGTGGAAGATCAGCTTGCTGATCCGAATTCGGATAAGAAACAGCAACCGGATTATGCGAAAAATCGCACGCGCTCAATAAAACCGGAATTTCTGGTCGTTGAGGGGGTGTGTACGCACTTGGGTTGTTCGCCCGTATTTAGAAAAGATGTTGCGCCAGCGGATCTTGGAGCCGATTGGCTGGGCGGTTTTTTCTGTCCTTGTCACGGTTCTAAATTTGATTTGGCGGGGCGCGTCTATAAGCATGTACCGGCACCGACCAATCTGGTTGTTCCTCCTCATGTATATTTGAGCGACAGTCGGCTTTTAATTGGTTCTGAAAGCGAGGGGGCTGCGTAAAATGAGTAATTTATTTAATTCAATGATTGCTTGGATCGATAAACGTTTTCCACTGACCTCAAACTGGAAAGCGCATTTGTCGGAATACTATGCACCGAAGAACTTCAATTTCTGGTACTTCTTCGGTTCGTTGGCTTTGCTGGTTTTGGTCAACCAGCTGCTGACAGGAATTTTTCTCACCATGAATTATAAGCCGGATGCGAGTCAAGCTTTCGCATCGGTTGAATATATTATGCGTGATGTGGATTATGGCTGGTTAATCCGGTACATGCATTCGACTGGAGCATCGATGTTCTTTGTGGTGGTTTATCTCCATATGTTCCGTGGAATGATGTACGGTTCATACCGGAAGCCGAGAGAGCTGCTGTGGCTGATCGGTATGGTCATATTTTTTGTTTTGATGAGTTTGGCCTTTACCGGATACATTTTGCCATGGGGGCAAATGTCATATTGGGGAGCGCAAGTAATTGTCAGTATGTTTGGAGCAATTCCGAGCATAGGTGAAATATTGCAGCAATGGTTATTGGGTGACTTCACGCTCTCTGATGCAGCGCTAAACCGCTTCTTCGCCTACCATGTCGTAACACTGCCTTTAGTATTGCTGGTTCTGGTTTTTGTTCATATTCTTGCGCTGCATGAAACCGGATCAAACAATCCGGATGGGATCGAAATAAAAGAAAATAAAAATCCTGCAACCGGTATTCCAGTAGATGGTATTCCATTTCATCCTTATTACACAGTTAAGGATATCGTTGGGGTCGTGGTATTTCTGATCGTATTCTGCGGAATTATCTTTTTTGCACCCGAAATGGGAGGGTATTTCCTTGAGTATAATAATTTTATACCTGCAAATACACTGCAAACGCCGGATCATATTGCACCTGTCTGGTATTTCACACCCTATTATTCGATGTTGCGGGCTGTAACAGTTAATTTTCTCGGGGTCGATGCAAAATTGTGGGGTGTGATTTTGATGGCGGGCTCGGTGGTGATTTTCTGTTTTCTGCCATGGCTGGACCGGAGTCCTGTCAAGTCGATACGCTACAAAGGTCCTTATTTCAAAGTGGCATTGACACTCTTCGTGATTAGCTTTTTTGTACTGGGTTGGCTGGGAACGAAATCTCCGACGCCTTTGTATACATTATTGGCGCAGATCTTTACCGTCATTTATTTTGCGTTCTTTATTTTAATGCCGTGGTATAGCAAGATAGATAAAACAAAGCCTGAACCAAAAAGACTAAAAGAGTAGAAAAATGAAGAAAATAACGATTGCTTTATTAATCTTGTGTTTGACTCCATTGAGTGTTTCAGCTGGTGAATCCGGTATGCCATTAGATCGTGCTCCGGTAGATATAACCGATAATGCTTCATTGAAACGCGGTGCGGAAAGTTTTGTTAATTATTGCCTGACCTGTCACGGCGCAAGCTACATGCGTTACAACCGGCATCGCGATATCGGATTTACAAACGAAGAAATTCTCAACAAGCTGGTCTTCACAGGTCAGAAAGTTGGTGATCTGATGCAGTCAGCCATGCGCAAGAAAGAAGGGGAGGAGTGGTTTGGTGTTGTGCCGCCGGATCTATCCGTGATTGCCCGTGCCCGGGGCGCCGATTGGTTATATACTTACCTGCGTGCGTTTTATCGTGATGATGCAACACATACCGGATGGAATAATTTGGTTTTTGATCGTGTCGCAATGCCACATGTTTTATATCAGTTGCAAGGCGAACAAAAGCTGATTGTCAAAACATCTGATAAAGGTGAACAAAAAAGCTTGACGCTAGCAAAACCTGGTCAATTAAGTGCAACTGATTATGACAAGTTTGTTGGTGATCTGGTTAATTACTTGGTTTATTTGGGTGAGCCGCATGCCAATGCACGAAAAAAATTGGGAATTGAAGTAATGATTTTCTTGTTGGGTATGCTGGTTTTATCATATGCATTGAAGAAAGAATATTGGAAGGATATTCATTGATGTTGAATTGCTGAATATAAATATATTTAGTCAAAAAATAGAAATTATGATGACGTTATATTCAACAATTACATGTCCCTATAGTCATCGCTGCAGGATAGTTTTGCACGAGAAAGATATGGACTTTCAAGTAATAGATGTTGATCCAAATAATAAATCAGAGGACTTGGCAGTAATGAGTCCTTATGGTAAAGCGCCGGTGCTTGTGGAACGCGATCTGATATTGTATGAATCAAATATTATCAACGAATATATAGATGATCGCTTTCCACATCCACAACTGATGCCCGCCGACCCTGTGATGCGCGCGCGCGCGCGTTTGTTGTTGTTTCGTTTTGAACAAGAATTGTTCTGTCATATCGCTGCATTTGACGGAACAGATCAGAAGGCGAAAGAAAGAGCCCAGGCAACCATCGCTGAGAATTTGACGATGATATCGCCAATTTTTGAAAAGCAAAAATTCATGTTGGGAGATGAATTTTCAATGCTGGATGTGGCAATTGCACCACTTCTGTGGCGTTTAGAATATTACGGCATTCGCTTGCCAAAACAAGCGGCGTCATTGCTGAAATATTCTGAAAGATTATTCAGTCGCCCATTATTCATCGATGCTTTATCAGCTTCAGAAAAAGTGATGCGAAAATGAGCATTAATTCAACAAAGCCTTATTTAATTCGTTCGATTTATGATTGGTGCATAGATAGCGGTTTTACACCTTTTGTATCGGTGAAGGCCGGCCCTGAATTGGACGTGCCGCAAGAATACGTAAAAAATGGTGAGATTATTTTCAATATTAGTGCGAAAGCCGTTCAAGGATTGAACATAAATAATGAATCTATTACTTTTAGCGCTCGTTTTAATGGAATATCACGTGATCTTGATATTCCATTAGATGCAGTTAAAGGAATATTTGCCAAGGAAGTCAATCAGGGAATGGCATTCTCATCAGAAGATGAGGAAGCGCAAGATAAAATGACAAATCAACGATCAAGTAATTCAACGCAAGATTCGTTGATTCCTCAAACCAAAGCTTCAAGTAAACCTAAACTACGAATCATCAAGTAAGCATCTCTAATTTTTCTCATTTAATGCCGGCATAGCTCAGATGGTAGAGCAGCTGATTTGTAATCAGAAGGTCCCGAGTTCGATTCTTGGTGTCGGCACCATAAAATCAATGAGTTATATTGATTTTATCATCTTCTAATTTTCCACTTGTGTCAAAATTGTGTCATTCAGAATTTCATCTACAACCATTGCATGTTTTCTGAATTGTTCGGGTGCCAAATGAGCATAACGTTTCACCATCTCAGTTGACTCCCAAGCTCCCATTTCTTGAATTACATTTAGCGGTACACCCTTCTGAGTTAACCAGCTGGCCCAAGTATGGCGCAAATCATGCCAGCGAAAGTCTTCTATACCTGCTCTTCTTAATGCCTTTCGCCATGCCCTGGTATTGACCTGAATAATTGGTTTTCCTTGATAAGTAAACACTCTTAACGAATGTTTGCCAACCTGCTTTCTCAGAACTTCCATAGCTGTTGCATTCAGTGAAATATGAATGCTTTTTCTTGCTTTGGCTTGATCTGCATGAATCCATGCAACATTTCTCTGCAAATCAACCTGCGACCATTCCAATTCAGTAACATTGCGTTTGCGTAATCCTGTTGAAAGTGAAAACTTTACCAAGTCAACCAAATGCTCGGGTAACTCATTTAGTAATATTTGTACTTGCTCAGGCGCT
>JAFEEV010000031.1 GCA_018240935.1 Pseudomonadota bacterium | reverse complement strand
TTCGGCTGGGGGATTTTCAGCGGCACGATATACAACGGCAACGGCAATTACCACATTACGCAGCTCGTCGTCAGCATGACGCCGGTTCACGATCATCATATGCACATGCATCCGAATATGCCACACGACCCCAAAGTGCATCAAATCGACTTGGATCTGCCGCCATCGTCCAAAGGCGCGCTGTCGATGGCGCTGCCCAGCGATGTTGCCGATGCGCATGACTTCAAATGGGAAATTCTGAAAGTGACGGGCTATCAAATCAACTAACAAATCCTTATGCAACAATCGCTAAAAAATATTCGCGGCATCCTGATCTATACCGTTACCGTTGCACTGATTTCGTCGATCTATTTTATTTACGCTTATGCGGTGCATCCGATTCCCGAGGAACGCGAAACATTTTTCACCGAAATCGGCGAAGGACTCGGAAAAACCGGTTTGGCGCTGTTGATCTTTATCTATGCCCGCACTTTGCTCAAATTGCTGCTGGGCCAGGGAAAACTGGCGCAGCGCTTACTCCCGGATTATATGCCCGCACTCGAATCATCGGCGTTGAACCGCCTGCTGGTCTGGATGAACCGCACCCACATTTATTTCGGCATCGCCGCGGTTGCCGTGATTTTGTTGCATATCGGCATGATGGATTTCTCACGTTATCGCCATATTCTATTTTTCCCGGCTTTACTGGGTTTAGTCGTCTGGCAAGGTGTTTTTGGCATGTTCCTGACACTGCGTTATTCACCGGTCGAACTGAAAAAATTTTCTTACCTGGTGCATGCGCAGTTTGTCACCGGCATCGCGATCGGAGTCTTCGCTTTGTTCGGTCATGTGCTGATCGACGATTGATTTTCCGTTGCTGAACATGTCTTGCTAGCGGAAAACGATTGTTATCCGCTGTACCGGCACACAGTGTATGATCATGCGCTGTTGTTTTGGGAATCACCGGCAGGCCTCTCTTTCTATGATAAAAACAAGCTATGGATAGCGCGTCGAAAATTAAGATACTGATCCTCGATGACGATACATTTATGCTCAAGCTGTTGTCGCGCATGCTGGCGAAGCTGGGTTACACAGCTGTCACTACCTGCGACAACGGAGCGGATGCGCTGCAAAAAATCGATCATGCCGATTCTCATCCCGATTTGATTCTGCTCGACTTGAACATGCCGGATATGGACGGCATCGAGTTTGTGCGCTATCTGGTAGACCGCCAATATCACGGCCAATTGATATTGGTCAGCGGCGAAGACGAACGCATGCTCAAAACCGCGGAAAAACTGGTTCATGCGCACAAAATCCCGATGCCCGGCTATGTGCACAAACCCGTGGATCCCAATAAGCTATCGGAAATCTTGCAACGGCTGGAGATCGAACAATCCATACATCCGCAATCGAGCGGAAAAACCTACAGCGCGGCCGATATCCGCTCGGCTATCGACCATCAAGAGCTGGTGAACTATTATCAGCCCAAAGTATCGGTGGAGAACGGCGATGTCATTGGCGTGGAAACGCTGGTGCGCTGGCATCATCCGCACGATGGCGTGATCATGCCGGACCGCTTCATCCACGTCGCGGAGGATAACAATCTGATCGACGATTTGACCCGCTTGGTGCTGAAGCAGGCAATCATTCAGGCGGGAAAATGGCATCGCGATGGTCTGACACTCCGCGTGTCGGTCAATGTCACAATGGAAAATCTGGCTTCCTTGGATTTTCAAGATATGGTGGTCAACCTGGTCACTGAAAACAACCTGCCGCCGCAGAAAATCGTCATTGAAATAACCGAAAGCCAAGTGATGGGGCCGGATGCGCGCATTCCGCTGGAAATTCTCACCCGGCTGCGCCTGAAACGGTTTCATTTGTCCATCGACGATTTCGGCACCGGCCATTCATCCCTGGCGCAGCTACGCGACATCCCGTTTAACGAACTGAAAATCGATCAGGGATTTGTGCATCGCGCGTGGCAGGACGACACACTACGCGCCATCTACGATGCCAGTTTAGCGATGGGCAAACAGCTGGGTATGGATATCGTGGCGGAAGGTGTCGAGGATCGCGCCGACTGGGAGCTTCTGCGCGAAACGGGATGCGATATGGCGCAAGGAAACTTCATCTCGCAACCGCTCCTGCCCGCCGATCTGCCGCGCTGGATGGAAGAATGGCGCAGTAGAGCTGATGCTGAGGCACTGACTGTTTCCCCGGCATCTTAATTCAATTTACATATCTTTCCCGGATTTTGCGGTTAAAGTATCCAGATAAGCTTTAACTGCGATCAGCTGCACGTCAAACTGCGGCAGCAGCACCGCCAATTCAGCCGCATCACTCCTCTTACCGGCCTGTTCCATGGCCGCGCACAATTCACCCAATGCCAGCGCCCCGACGGACCGGGCGGATGATTTCAATTTATGCGCCAGCGCACCGGCAGCCGCCAATTGACCTGTTTGATAAGCGGTGTGCAATTCCGCAGCTATTTTTTCCGCGCTGGCGCGAAAATCGAGCAACATTTCCCGGATCATCTCCGCGTCGTCACCGACCAGTTCTTCCAGCACGTGAACATTGACCGGCACAGCAGCTGCTTCCGCGGATGTGCTTGCGGGCTTCGCCTGATCCGGTTTTTCCACTGCCACCGCTGCGCCGCCGGGCAGGTATTTTTCCAAGATCTGGCGTAAATCTTCAAGCTGCACCGGCTTGCTCAAGTAATCATCCATACCGGCATCCAGGCAATGTTCCCGCTCGCCTTTCAGCGCATTGGCCGTTAGCGCGACAATCGGCATGTGTTTGCCGCCGGATTCCGCGGAACGGATCTCTCTCGTCAGTTCAAAACCATCCATTTCCGGCATGTGCAAATCGGTCAGTAACAATCCATACGCACAGTTCTGCTTGCGTTTCAGCGCTTCCCGGCCGTCGTTGGCAATATCCGCCACATAGCCGAGCAAAGTCAGTTGCTGGCGGATGACTTTCTGATTGATGTCGTTATCTTCCGCCACCAGAATAAGCCTGCCCTGACGCAGCGCATCTTCACGCGAAACGGGCGCCGGTTGGGATTTGAAGCTACTGGCGGGCGGCACGCTCTCCGTGCTCGCTTCCACTTTACCGGCGGCGATCGCCATCGCGCGCAGCAGCGATTGACGGTACATCACATCGCCATCGAGTGTGATGATATCGATGTCCTCAATACGCGCTTGGCGCCGCCGCCCGCGTTTGATCACGACAAAGCGGGGTTCGATGTAGGGTTGAGCCGCATCCAGCCCGGCTTTACCGGACCGTTTCTTGATCTGCTCGCCGCGCGCATTGAACGCAGTGCGTAGCGCTTCGATGGAAAGCGCCTCCTGACCCGCGTCGATCACCACCAGCCATAGCCCGGGTGCAAGATTC
This sequence comes from Pseudomonadota bacterium, assembly GCA_018240935.1. Lineage (GTDB taxonomy): Bacteria > Pseudomonadota > Gammaproteobacteria > Burkholderiales > Nitrosomonadaceae > Nitrosomonas. The sequence continues at coordinate 1,031 of JAFEEV010000031.1, read as the reverse complement.
CGAATAACTTGATCAACCTCAGCAAAACCGGAAATTTGTTTAACTTTCGCGCCCGCACTGCGCAAATAAACCGCCAGATCATTGCTCAAACTATCGTTGTCACCCAGTATCAAGCAATTCATGCCGTCGAGATCTTCGATCTTGTGATTGACAGCCGCGCTCTCAGGCAGCGGTTTGAACGGCATTTGGATGATAAAAGTGGATCCATGCTGCGGTTCGCTTTGCACGGTAATTTCAGCGTCCATCAATTCGGCCAGGTGATGTGAAATCGCCAAACCGAGACCGGTGCCGCCAAAGCGGCGCGTGGTGGAAGGATCGCCCTGCGAAAAGGATCTGAAGAGTTTTTCCTGCGTTTCCTTATCCATGCCGATGCCGTTATCGGTTATCTGGAAGGTCACAACGATTTGATCCGGGTTGGATTCGGTCAGCAATACCCGCACCGATACCTTGCCTTGCTTCTCTTGTTTGCTGGAAAATTTGATCGCATTGTTGATGATATTGACCAGTACTTGGCGCAGCCGCAGCGGATCACCGACGACATTTTCCGGCATGGCAGGATCGATGAACAAGGTCAGTTCCACTTTTTTACTCAGTGCGAGATGCGCCAGCATGCCGCACGCATTTTCGATGATGCTGGCGAGCGGCATAGGAATTTTCTCGATTTCCAGCTTACCTGCTTCAATCTTGGAGAAATCGAGAATGTCTTCAATAATGGCCAGCAAGGCGTACGCGGAATCGCGGATCAGATTGGCCATTTCCATTTGATAACCGCTCAAACTGGTTTGCCGCATGACATCGATCATGCCGATCACGCCGTTCATCGGCGTGCGGATCTCGTGGCTCATGGCGGCAAGAAACGCCGATTTGGCTTTGTTGGCTTGTTCCGCTTCGATCCGGGCTTGCTTGAGCTCTTTCATGATTTGCACATGCTCCCGGATGTCGCGCATCACGCCAGTAAAATGCCGCTTTCCTGCGACAAAGTATTCGCTGACCGCCAGATACAATTCGATCCGCTCGCCGTTTTTGCGCAC
>JAFEEV010000319.1 GCA_018240935.1 Pseudomonadota bacterium | reverse complement strand
TCCCGCCACCCAGTGCATAGCTGTTTGCAAGATAATTGGTTGCTAAACTCACCCGCCCAGGAGCAAAGACACGAAAGCCATCGCGGTCGCGGAACCATTCGCCGCGCGCACCGATCGACAAATCCGGAGTCAGATCGTAATAGACATGCATATTAACACCGTACCATTCCGCATCCTTCACTACACCGGCATACTTGAGATTGGCCAGCAGCACATTGTCGGCAAAACCGTGATCATGCTGCACAACCAAATGTGTCTTGTCTGTCAGCATATGTTTCAGAACGATGCTGTACATCCCCCAAAAACTGCTGTTGCGTGTAGAAGTTGTACTGCCGGTGCCACTGACGTTGAAAGAAGTTTTGCGATCATCGCTGGTCCAGGTTATGCCACCGATGCCACCCCAGTTTTCCATTTGCTTGTCGAAGTTACCATCCCAGCCGCCCGTTCCGCTGCCGCCGATCGCACCCGCCATGGCGGTGAAATTTTTGTCAATGGTATAGTTGCTTAGCACACCCGTATGAGTGAAGGGTTCGCCGTATTGCATGGTATAAGCATGCGTATAAAAGAAGTTGTTTGGTGCCGGTACCGTTTCATATCCGATAGGCGTATAAAAATGCCCTACTTTGATATTCAGTCCGTTACCAACAGGCGCATAGACTTCCGCATAGGCTTGAGGAATCGCAATGCCGTAAGTACGCAAGGAGCTACAGCATATTCCCAAATCCCAGTTTCCCCGGTCGGCTAATGGCCGGCCATTGTTGACATCGAATGGCGGATTGCCATAGGCTTGGGTAAAGATCGCGTCCGTTCCAAACATAAAATCGGCGCGAAAACCGATATCCCAATCTTTTCCTTCCGTCCTGACCGGGCGCTCCAGAAAGAAATTCAATTGATTCATTTGCACTCTGTTTGCTTGATCGGCAAATGTCACCGGACCGTTGAAACCATCCGTTTGGTAGGGATTGAATGTTGCTCCGCCATGAACCCAGCCGCCAAATCTGATACCGCTGTTTTTTATGGCATTCATAAAAGCGTTACCGCCGTTCCCGATATTGCCCATCACACTGTTCGTATTCGCTTCAACACCAAATGAACTCAGACCGAGCAGCAACCCGCCCGCCACGGCATGAGTCATTTGGTTTTTGTAGATCGTTTTATATATCATCCTCCCTCCTCCCTAAAAAGCTATAAAAAAGATACAAATAGCAGAATATAAAAACCATAATCTGCATATGGATTGAACTCTAACACTGAATCGCTTCAAGGGTCAACGCAAACCGCCGGGATATTTGACTTGCCAGAAAAAAATGCAAGCGGAAAATCGCGCCGGACGGTTTCATCGTTGATACTCTATCCGTTATTGCAGCATTAACGGGAATATATATCCGTATTTGGTATTTTTCCTATAACTTTCGATTGCGGTCCTCACAATTCTTACACTTTTCTATCCTTAATCACACAATACATCCGCTGTTGTTAAAGTTTTGAAACAACCGCACCGATAAAGGCAACTCTAGCAACGGCGGTTAAAAGCGGCTAGCGCCTTTGTAAGCCGATTCTCACTAACAACTTTAAAAACGCAATTATGGAATTGATACCCATACAAACAACAGACTTGATAGTCGGCCAGCCGCTACCTTGGGATTTGTTCGATCAAACGCAGCAACCGATACAAAAACGCGGTTACATCTTTAAAAGCGAGGAAGAGTTAAAACAACTGGAAGAGTCGCCGATTTTCCGCATGCAAAAACAAGATCCGGAACAAGCTGAACCCGCGGCAAATTCACCGGAAAAAATCAGCTTTGAAGATATGCACCTCAAAGTGGGTCATAAAATGCATCTTACTTTAGCCACTTACTCGAAAAATTCCGGCGAAAGCAATTCTTACGCAACTTCCATGATCGGCTATGTGCAAGACAGCAGCTTGATTGTCGCTATGCCGCCATCCGACCAGTTGATCGGCGAGCCCTTTATTGAAGGCGATCAAATCAATATTCGCTTAATTAACGGGCAATATGCCTACAAATTTACCGCATTTGTCGACAAGATCATCAAAGTGCCGTTTAAATACCTGCATTTGTCTTTTCCCAAAGAAATACAAGGTCAAAGCATACGCAAGTCACGAAGAATTAAATGCAATCTGCAAGCAACCGTAGCCGAAAAAGCGATTCCGATCACGATCAGCGATCTCAGTATTTGCGGCGCCGGCATCACCTCGCAACTCCCGTTGGGCACATTAGGTTCAGTGATTACCTTATCCTTTGTCATCGCCGTGCATGACCGGGAAATACCGCTGTCCATCAAGGCTCACATCCGGTCGGCCAAGCAGAGTGCAAAGAAAAATCAGAAAATAATCTGTTCCGGCGTTGAATTTACCGGCATCAAGCCGGATCAAGTATTCGCGCTGCGCCACCTGATTTATCAAGAAATCGTCGAGCATCCCGAAAACGTCATTTGAAAAACTAGTGAGAATTTTTTCTCACTAGTTTTATTCTTCTACCAGAAACCCCAGTTACCTGTTGCTACGATCCAGATACCCAATACCCCATTGGTAACCGCATGCGCCAGAATCGGCAGCCACAAGGTTCCGCTGCGCACATACAGCACACTATAAACGATACCGGCAAACAATCCGGCCAGCCACAAACTGTGCGCAAGCGCAAATAGCGCTGCCGCAATACAGAGCGCCTTGAGTCCTACATGCGCGGGATTTACCGCCAGGAAATCCGGATTCTCAATCCAGCGCATCAAGAACGAACGCCAGAACAATTCTTCCATCACCGGCACCACCAAAGCCGCGCCGATTATTCGCACGGTCACCAGAAACCAGTCGATTTCACCGTCTTCGCGCGGATCGAAACCCACCGATTCTCCCATCACCATCCAATCCGCCGTCAGATTAATCCACGCGATAAACACAACGATACCGGCAACCAGCGCGGTAAAACAGACACGCAAGCCCGCCCCGGACGGCCAGCGTAGTTCACTGTAAGCGCTGCGCATCGCCCACAGCAAACCGGCGACCACTGCTATTTTTAGCGCGTAGAGCATGCGCAGTTCGCCCGGTTCCCAGCCGAACTTCAATAGCACATCTTCCAGTATCATGAAAAAAACATACGCGCCGAAAGGCGCTATCCGGTACAGATTGGCGCGGTCAACCATTGATCAATTCCTTATTAAAATTTTTGTGATGATGCGATTGATGATTAAAGCAGCTACTCGATCCATTGGTGCTATTTTGCAGTGTATAAGAGCGAACAGAAATCAAAATGGGAAATAAAACCGCTTAGCGGTCTTTTATCGCATCGGAATGTAAACGGTATGACGGTGGCGTTACAGCACCAGCGGCAACTCCTGCTGACGGGAAGCCTCAGCCGCCGGTAGTGCAGCCTCGGCGCACAGCGCGCTGACCTTCACGCCCAGCAAGCGAATTTTCTTCTGTAGCGGCACCCGGCGTAAACACTCTCCCGCGGCGCGGCGTATCAATACCGCATCGGCGGTATGCGCGGAAAGTGAAAAATCGCGTGTCACGGTGCGGAAATCCTCAAAACGCAACTTGATACCGACAGTACGCCCGGCATAACCCTTGCGTTTCAAGTCACTGGCCACTTGCACGCACAACGCGGTAAATGCGGCCGAAAGTTCCTGGCGATCCCGGCGCGGATGCAGATCGCGCTCAAACGTGGTTTCCCGGCTGATCGATTTGGGCTCAGCGTTGGTAATCACCGGCCGCGCATCGATACCGCGCGATACTTCATACAGCCAGGCCGAGTAACTGCGTCCGAAATGTGTTTGCAGAAAACCCAATTCGGCGCGCGCCAGCTCGGCAATCGTGGTAATACCCAGCGAGGCCAGCTTGTTCGCGGCCTTCGGGCCGATGCCATTGATCTTTCGCACCGGCAACGGCCAAATACGCTGCGGAATATCGGACATAGCCAGGATAGTCAACCCATCCGGCTTCTCCAGATCGGAGCAGATTTTCGCCAGCAGTTTGTTCGGCGTAATACCGATCGAACAAGAAAGCCCGGTGGCCTCCTTCACCGCCTGCTTGATACGTTGCCCCAGCGGCAGCGTTTCGTCCGGCAAATCGGTCAAATCGATATAGATTTCATCAATACCGGAATCTTCGATGTGCGCGGCAATAGCGGCAACGGCAGCTTTGAACAAGCGCGAATAATGCCGGTAAGCGGCAAAATCCACCGGCAGCAGAATCGCATCCGGCGCCAGTTGCGCCGCTTTCATCACCCCCATGGCGGAATGTACCCCCAGCGCGCGCGCTTCATACGTTGCAGTGGTAATGACCCCGCGCCCGGCGTAATCGCGCAAGCGGAAAAAATGCCGCTGGCCGTCCGCTTGCATCACCGGTTGATGTTCATCCCGCCCCGCGATCACCACCGGCAAGCCGCGCAATTCCGGATAGCGCAGCAATTCGACCGACGCGTAAAACGCATCCATGTCCAGATGCGCGATGCGGCGCGGCCGGTTATCGATTGGATTCACTGTAGAGGCCAACACGGTATTCATGCAGACTATGATAAATTACACGGCGAACAAACCGCATTGTATATGAATACCCCAACCGACCGTTTGAACCTATTGCCCTGCCCGTGCGGCAGCGCCAAGCACTATGGAAACTGCTGCGGGCGCTATCTGGATCAGGGCGAAACCGCCGCCACCGCAGAAAACCTGATGCGCTCGCGCTACAGCGCGTATACCTTGCAGCGCGAGGATTATCTGCTGTCCACCTGGCACCCGGATACGCGCCCGGCGCCGCTGGAATTGACCGGACAACCGGCGCAACAATGGCTGGGATTAACTATCAAACGGCATGAACAAACCGCTACGGATCAAGCCATTGTGGAATTCGTCGCACGTTATAAGATCAATGGCCGCGCTTTCCGCCTGCATGAAATCAGCTACTTTGTGCGCGAAGAAGGGCTATGGTTTTATGTCGATGGCGATATTCTGCCCAGTTGAAGAAATCGATCCATAAGAAGCATCAAGAACCAGCACTACAACGCTTCGTAGCGAATTTCCACCACCTCCAGCTCTTCCAGCCCGCCCGGCGTATGCAGCTTCACCACATCGCCTTCATGCGCCTTGAGCAACGCTTTGGCGAGGGGTGAAATCCAGCTGATGCGGCCGCGGCCGGGTTCGGCCTCGTCCATGCCGACGATGCTGTAGGTGTGTTCCTCGCCTTGGCGATTGCACACGGTCACGGTGGCGCCGAAAAACACCTGATCGCAATCGCCGCGTTGCGCGGGGTCGACCACTTCGGCGTTATCCAGCCGTTTCGATAAAAAACGCAAGCGCCGGTCGATTTCACGCAAGCGCCGTTTGCCGTAGATGTAATCGCCGTTTTCCGAACGGTCACCGTTGGAAGCCGCCCAGGTGATGGTTTTAACCAACTCCGGGCGTTCCACTTTCCACAACTGATCGAACTCATCCTTGAGCCGCTGATACCCCGCCGGGGTGATATAGTTCTTCAAACCCTGCGGTAATTTCGGCGTATCGTCGGGTTCGTCGTTGTCTTCGTTTTCTTTGGTAAATGCTTTACTCATATTGACAACCGTCACCGGCAGCAGAAAAAAGCACTAAGATAGCGATGTTCCGCCGCCAATTCAAGGCAAACCCCGGCAAGAACGAGAAGAAACCTTACGCGCGACCAAGCATCTAAGGTGTGTATTGTTCAGGAGGCCATAATCATGTTAATGAACCGGCGCCAATTTCTGAGCATGACCGGCGCGACGGCCCTCGTGGCTGTATGCTCACCCCAAGCACTGGCGGCGCAACCGCTGGCGCATCATGTTTCACAATCCAAAGCGCCCGGCGCATTGAATGCGCTGCGGGATTTCGCGCGGCACAAAGATCAATTGCTCGGTTATCCGATCAATATGACGCCCTTGCCAGAAGCATTCCTCGACTGGCGCAATGAGCTAGCGCGCGCCGGGTTGAATCAATTTGCATTTAACAATGTCGGCAACCCGTACGATCAAAGCCACATTCCTTTCAACAGCCATCCGTTCGAAAGAGAGCTGATCGACCGCTTCGGCGCGGTGTATGGATTTGCGCGCGAAAATATCTGGGGATTCTTAAGCAACAGCGGTACCGACAGCAACATGCACGGGCTCTACATGGGACGCACGATTCTGCACAGCCGCACCGGTGTAATGCCGAAAATCTACTTCACGCCGGAAGCGCATTATTCGATCCAGATTCTGCGCGACTTATTGCACCTCGACTGGGTCGTGGTCGGCACGAAACCGGACGGCAGTATGGATATTGACGATCTGGAACGGCAATTGAACGTCCATCGCGATCACCCCGCTCTGGTCGTCGCCACCATCGGCACCACGTTCAAGGGCGCGATCGATCCGATCGACGGCATCCAGGCCAAACTGAAAGGCCGGGAATCGTATCTGCATCTCGACGCCGCGTTGTTTGGCGGTTACTTGCCGCACACAAACTTTGCCGCCGAATTGCTGCACGAAACAACCGATCCAGTAACCGGGAAAAAACAGCAACGCTACGACTCGATCGCCGTCTCGTGCCATAAATTTTTCGGCTTCCCTTCGCCCGCCGGATTATTCATCACCCCACGGACGAACTTCGAGGCGTTCCTGACGCCGTTCAGCAAAATCCACGACCCGGAATATGTCCATCAAGTGCCCGGTACGATCACCTGTTCGCGCGACGCCGTCAAACCGGCCGAGTTTTATTTCTTCAGCTCGGAATCCGCTCTTGCGCAACAAGCGGCGGACGCCAAGGCGGTCCTGGACAACACCGCTTATCTGCTGAAAGAAATGACCGCCCGCTATCCACACCTGCAACCGGTAAGGGCGAACGGCCGCTCGAACATCATCTATTTCAAGAGACCCGATGAAGCCGTGGTGAACCGCTACTCGCTGGCGACCATGCGGCTGAATAGCGGCGGCCAACTCACGCCTTACGCGCATGTCGTGATCATGCCGCACGCCAGGAAAGAAATTCTGGATCAGTTTCTAACCGATCTGGGCAAAGCGTGACGATGCATCAATGTGTAACCGTACCGGAAAACACATTGATGACAGCAACCCCTGCGACGATCAGCGTTAAACCGATCAGCGCGGGGGTATCCAGCGCTTGGCCGAGAAACAACCAACCGCTCAGCGCAATCAATACGATCCCCACACCGGACCAGATCGCGTACGCCACGCCGACCGGGATGGTTTTCAACGTCAACGACAACAAATAAAACGCCAGCAAATAACCGGCGATCACCGCCAGCGACGGCCACAAACGGGTAAACCCTTCGGCCGCTTTCAGAAACGACGTGGCAATCACTTCGCTGACGATGGCGACGGCAAGAAAAATCCATTGTTGCATGGGCATCACTCCCTATAGCTGGAAAGTCACACGCACCGGGTTGCAACCGGACGCATTGAAATAACCGCGTTATCTTACCAAAAGAGGATTGCGTAAAACCAAACCGCAGCAAGAGTACTGCATGATGATGAATGTGACGATCGAATACCGTCAGCGATAGATTACAAAAAAACCGGTGCTGCGTTTTACC
>JAFEEV010000318.1 GCA_018240935.1 Pseudomonadota bacterium | reverse complement strand
GTTGCGCTGGTGCGCTAAAATCACCGGCATCATTGGTGCGAGGCAATGCGTCTTCCGCCTCAAGGTGTAAGCCTTGCAAGTACGGAAGAACTCCCAATACCGGTTTGCCGGTATAGCGCTCCAGCCAATCCAATCCGGGATCAAGCAGTGCTTTGTCGCCGCGGAAGCGGTTGATGACGAATCCCTGGATGCGCGCCTGTTCGCTTTCACTCAGCAACGCCAAGGTTCCGGCCAGATGCGCGAAAACACCGCCGCGCTCGATATCGGCGATGAGAATGACCGGGCAGTCGATCGTTTCGGCAAAACCCATATTGGCGATATCGTTAGCGCGCAAATTGATTTCCGCCGGTGATCCTGCGCCTTCGGCGACGATCCGGTCGTATTGAGCGCAAAGCCGCGTGTGCGATTCGAGCACAGCATGCAGTGCGATCGCTTTATAGTCATGAAAACTGCCGGCGTCCATATTGGTAAGCGCATGACCATGAATGATGATTTGCGCATTCTTGTCGCTGTTGGGTTTGAGCAGTACCGGATTCATATCGGTATGCGGCGCCAATCCGGCTGCCAAAGCCTGCACCGCTTGCGCCCGGCCGATTTCCCCGCCATCGGCGGTGACTACGCTGTTGAGCGCCATATTTTGCGGCTTGAACGGCGCTACCCGTACATTTCTTCGCGCCAGCCAGCGGCATAACGCCGTCACCAGCATGCTTTTGCCGGCGTCCGACGTGGTACCTTGAATCATCAGTGTTTGCGTGTTCATCGCGTGAGTTACGCCGAGTTGTTCCAGTGATTATGGAAAAGCAATTCCTGCAACGGACGTTCTTCCGCCCAGCCTTGCAGTTTCAGCATCGGCGCAGGATAAAACGTTTCGACATGACCCAGACATAAAATAGCAACTGGTTTACTGCCAGTCGGCATGTTGAGCAATTCAGCCAGCTGCATGGGATCGAACAATGACACCCAGCCCATGCCCAATCCTTCGGCACGCGCAGCCAGCCAGAAATTCTGAATGGCGCAGGCGACCGAAGCCAGATCCATCTCAGGTAAAGTGCGGCGGCCAAAAATATGTTGCTCGCGCCGGTCACTCAATGCGACGACCAATAGTTCTCCGCATTCCAGAATACCGGCGACTTTCAAGCGCATAAATTCATCGCTGCGTTCCGCCAATGCCTCGGCTGTATGGCGCCGTTCTTCCTCCACCATGGTGGCAATGGTATTGCGCAACTGCTTATCGGTGATGCGGATAAACCGCCACGGCTGCATCAAACCGACACTGGGCGCCTGGTGCGCGGCGGCGAGCAGGCGCTGCAATACCGCAGGATCAACCGGATTGGGAAGAAAATGCCGCATGTCGCGGCGCTCGGCGATTACGCGATAGACGGCGGCGCGTTCACTATCACTGAAGCGATGGTCATTGCGCATGATGCTACAGATCGATTCCTTTTTGCGCCTGAACGCCGGCGCGGAATGCATGCTTGACGTCGGTCATTTCGGTAACCGTATCTGCCGCTTCGCACAGCGCTTCGGGCGCGCCTCGTCCGGTGATCACGACATGCTGCATGGGCGGGCGGTTTTTCAGATCGTTCAGCACCACGGTTAAATCCAGCCAGCCGAATTTAAGCGGATACGTGAGTTCGTCGAGCACGATCAAATCCAGCGCCGGATCGCTCAGCATTTTTTGCACCACAGCCCAGCCGCGTTGCGCGGTTTCCGTATCGCGCTCCAGATTCTGTGTATCCCAGGTGAAGCCCTCGCCGAGGACATGCCAGACGACATCCGGTTGCCGGCGGAAAAAAGCTTCCTCGCCGGTATCGGAACGGCCTTTGATGAATTGCGCCACGCCCGCGCGCATGCCGTGGCCGAGCGCCCGCGCCAGCATGCCGAAAGCCGAGCTGGATTTGCCTTTACCGTTACCGGTGAGAATCAATAACAACCCTTTTTCACGGTCCGCGCGCGCAATCGCCGCATCGACGACTTCTTTCTGACGCTGCATGCGCGTGCGGTAGCGCTCTGCGCGCCCGGAATCGCTCATGCCGTTATCCTGCCGTGGTGTTGCTGCGCGGATTGTGCTGCGCGATGAACGTCAAAAGCGCATGAACGGCGGCCGCGATACCCAGATAAAAAACGAAGGTCTCGATATACAGCGGGAAATATTTGAGCAGTTGTTCACCGAATTCCGCGAAACTGGTTTCTGCAATGCGGCCGGAGAAGAAATAAAATCCGCCGCCGGAGAATAATTCACACAGCGTTAAACCGGCCATGATGCTGATGGAAAGCGGCATGACGGTGCGCCATGCGAATTGATGGCGCTTGGCGTACCAGCGCCCGGCGAGCCATAGCGACGCATAAGCCGGCAGCAGAAAAATATACGCCGGAGTCATGCAAAAGTCGCTGACGCCGCCCCAGGTGGTAGCGGCGACATCCAATCCCCAGCTCAACGCAAAAAATCCCAGCAACGGCCATGCGGAGCGCAGATAAATACCGGCCAGAAAGAAGACTGCCCAAGATGCATCGGCGAGGTTATGCAGCGTAGCAAAATGATGGCTGCGTGTGAGGATCATGAATACGGCCAGCAATAACCCGATGGCGATTTGATGGCGAGTGGATAAAGTCAGCATGTTTAACTCCTAGTCAAGGTTGATAACGCAACATGGCGAAAAAATTCCGCCCCGGTTGATTGTAGAATGCCGCGGTTTGGTAGTGCTCATTGAATATGTTTTCGATGCGGCCTTGCAAGCGCCAATGTTTATTCAGGTTGTATTCGGCGCGCACATCGAATTTGACGTAACTGTCCAGCTTACGGGTATTGGCCAGATCGTCATAGCGCTGGCCTTCGACCAGCAGCATCGCGCCGAAGCGGTATTGACCGAATTGCCGGTCGGCTTCCAGCCGGAACGATTCCGCAGCGCGCCGCGGCAATATATTACCGCGATTTGGGCCGGATGAACGATTTTCAGGGTCCATCAGGGTCAGATTACCGTTCAATTGCCAACCCTTGACTTGCAAGCTGACGATTCCCTCAAATCCGCGAATGCGCGCCTGGTCGACATTGGCGGGTGCAAAGGTGGCGGCATCGAAGGCGATCAAGTGATAGATGTCGTTTTCATATAGATTCAGCGACCAATTGCCCCAAGCCGCCTTGCCGCGCGTGCCAAACTCAAAACTGCGCGAATCTTCCGGGCGCAGATGCGGATTGCTGAAGCCGGGATAATACAATTCGTTGAATGTCGGGGCTTTGAAAGCGCTGCCGAAATTCGCCAGCAGGCGGACGTTGTCGGTGAGCGGATAACCCCAACCCGCGCCGCCGGTTACCCGGCTGCCGAATTGCTGGTTATCGTCATGCCGCAGCGAGAGCTGAAAATCGTGTTTGGCGACGGTGGCTTGATGCTGCGCAAAAACGCCCCAGTTGGTGCGCGAGCGCACCGTGAAAGCCTCGGTGCTGTCGATATGGTCATGCTGATAATCCATGCCGATGGTCAGCAAGTTTTTCGGATTGATGGTGAAATCGTTCAGTACCGAGATGGTGTTACGCGTGGTATTGAAGCGGCTTTGAAACAGCGTGTTGAGAAAATTATCGGTATCTTCGCGGCTGCTGCCGCCGATCAGATTGATGCGCCAGAACTTGAGCGGCGAATAGCGCGCCGTGCCGCCAAAAACCTGCTGCATCACAATGCCTTTATTGACGAAACTGCCGTCAAATTCGGTTTTGCCTGCGGAACGCATGAAACTGCCGTCGATTTCCAGTCCGTTTTGAAAACGATAACCGGCGCGCGCGGTGCCTGCGACATTGCGGTAACCGTCCTTGTCGTAGAGCGCGGGGTCGGACGAGTCGACAAAGCAACCGGCATCGCTGGAGCCGGTGCAGGCATTAAACCCGCGCGTGCCGATGCCGCTGGCGGTCATATTCAACCAGCCTTGCTTGCCGCCGTACGCGAATCCGGTAGCACCCTCAAAAGTCGTGTAACTGCCGCCGCCAAAGTTGAAATTCGGTTTGAACCCGGCGCCGCTGCCTTTGCGGGTGAAAATATGGATCACGCCGCCGATGGCTTCGGAACCGTATAAGCTGGAACGCGGCCCGCGCACGATTTCGATGCGTTCGATCTGATCGATCGGAATGTTTTCGAACGCCGTGGTGCCCGAAGTGGCGGAACCAACTTTGATGTTGTCGATCATGACGAGTATCTGATCGGATTCGCTGCCGCGCATGAATACAGCGGTGTCTTTACCCGCGCCGCCATTGTTCGAGATACTCATTCCCGGCACGCCGCGGAACAAATCCTGAATAGAGCGTGCTTGCTGGCGTTCGATGTCCTGGCGCGAAATGACCGTGACCGAAGCGAGCGCAGCGTCGGCAGTCTGAGCCGAACGCGTGGCTGTGACGATAACCGGTTGTTCCTGACGTTCCGCGTTCGCGGCCAACGTATTCATAGCTGTGCCGAGATAAAACACAGCCAGCGCCGTTACACGGCATTTTTGCATGATTTGATTCCTCCGCGCACACCCGCGCGTTGCCGAATTTAAAATGCGCGGATGCGGAGAGGGAATCTGGAAATGACAACGCGGCCGGTTCGAGCGATTCGAAACCGGTCAATATGCCACCGATTGCCCGCCGCAATCTCGCAGTAATTTCACCTCGGGCCGGTCTCCGGACTTATGAGCGGAAGCGATTCCGGGTTTGCGCCTTCCCATGCGTTTGCACAGTGGCTTGATGCAGACCGTTGACTCAATTACCGTTGCGGGGGCAGTGCCGGCATTGCCTGATTCGAATCAGACGCACCGGTTTCCCGTTTAACCTGCAAAAAAATTTGCAGGCACCTGAACGTGAGGGCGCAAACTTACCCGAGTGACAACCGTTCTGTCAAGAATGGCGTGCGCAACGAACGTGTGACGATCGCAATGTGATCATGCATAATCCAGGAGATCGTATTCCAGGTGGATTTATCTGAAAATGAGTTATGTACCGTAACGCGCGTTATTGTATTTTTGCCGCTGCAAGTTTGATTGTTACGAGCTTTAACGTATTCGCCGAGGGCGGTTGCTTGCCGGATGCCAAACAGGGAGTCGGTGCGCTGGGCCGGATTGAACCGCGTTCACGCGTAATTAAAATATCGCATAACGCCGGCCCGGAAGGCGCGCGTGTCGAGCGGCTTTTTTTCGAGGAAGCCGATCCGGTCAAATCCGGTGATACCGTGGCGCTGTTGTCCGATCATTTCAAGAAAAAAGCGCAGGTGGAAGCGGCCAAGGCGCGCATCAAGGTGCTCGAAGCGCAACACGCGGCGGAGCAAACCGCGCTGGCGTTCAATAAAAGAGAGTATCTGCGTCATCAATCGCTCGAACTCAGTTCCGCAACCAGCGTTTCCCTCGCCGATGCCAAACGCCTGGCTTTCGAGCAATCGCAAATCAACTTGAAGCGCTTGACGGCGGAAATCGCCCAGGCGCGATCCGAACAGAAAATTGACGAAGCGGAACTGAGCAATACACAGATCACGGCGCCGATAAGCGGTACTGTGTTGAAGATTCACACGCGCCCGGGCGAACGGATCGGCGATCGGGGGTTGCTGGAAATGGCGGATTTATCGCAACTCGATGTCGTGGCGGAAGTCTACGAATCGGATTTGCTGCAAGTGAAAATAGGTCAACCGGGCTGCATTCATGCGGCCGGTTTCAAGCGGAACTATCGCGCGCAAGTGCGGGAACTGGGGTTTCTGGTCAGGAAGAATGACATCAACGATACCGATCCGCTGGCCGACCGCGATAACCGTATCATCGAAGTCCGTCTGACGCTGGAGCCGGAAGCGGTGACCGATCTACGGCATCAGATCTTCCGGCAGGTTAAGGTGCGGATAACACCGTGAATAAGCTGGCCTGGTTTTACTTTCCCGCGCGCTTGGCCTGGCGGCAGCTCATTTTTGACCGGTCCAAGCTGGTCGCGGCGATTTGCGGGGTATTGTTCGCGTGCGTTTTGGTGTTCATGCAATTGGGCTTCAAGGACTCTTTATATGCCAGCGCGGCCTCCGCACCGGTCAAATTGAGCGGTGATTTGTTTTTGATGCACAAACAAAGCGAGGCCATGTGGCGGCCGATCCAGTTCAAGCGCAGCGAGTTGATGCGTGTTCTGGGAAATCCGGCGGTTGCGGAAGCTTATCCGCTGTATCTCGGGTTGGCGCCGTTCAAAAATATTAAAACTCAAGTCAAGCGCACGTTGATGGTTTACGGTTTCGACCCGGATTCGCTGATCTTCAATGTCGAGGAGATCAAAAACAAGCGGGAAGCATTGCGGCTCAAGGATACCGTGTTGTTTGACGAATACTCCCGCCCGGAATTCGGTCCCATGCGGCAATTGCTCGAGGAGGACCGGAATGTTACGGAAATTAACGATTATAAAGTGAACATCATTGGATTATTCCGTCTGGGTGTGTCGTTCGCCGCCGATGGTAATGTGGCGGTCAGCGATTTAAATTTTATGCGTATTTTTCCCAGAAGGAATCTTAGCGAGATCGACATGGGCGTCATCAAACTTCATCCCGGTGCATCGATCCAAAGGGTTAAAGCGGAACTTAGAAGCCAACTCAACGAGTTCGTCAATATTTTCAGTTATGAAGAATTGCTGAAATACGAGAAGGATTATTGGGCCAATAATGCGCCGATCGGGTTTATTTTCGGTTTCGGCACGGTCATGGGATGGGTGGTCGGTTTGGTGATTGTTTATCAGATTTTGTTCACCGACATCGCCAATCACCGCAACGAATTCGCCACGCTGAAAGCCATGGGTTATGAGCACGGTTATTTTGTCCGTCTGGTGTTT
>JAFEEV010000317.1 GCA_018240935.1 Pseudomonadota bacterium | reverse complement strand
TTTTCATGCTTGAAACAGCTCATTGGTCATGCAGGAAAGCGGCCGCTGCAAAACTGTTCTGCTTCTTCATGTCCCGATTGGTTGCGCAATACACCTTGCCGGTCTCACCGCTGCCCGTTCGGTGAGCGGCGATTTTTTCCTCAACGTTTTGCTGGTTGATGTCCGGCAAATCAGTAATGAGATATTTGTCATTTTATCTTCCAGGGTTATTTTTCCCCTGTGACATTTATCACAAACCGATTGAAATCAGTATGTAAGCTGATTGATGTTACAAAGAAGTTTAACTATCTGAATGATTAGGAAGGTAGTTCGTAAAATAAGCACAATGCTTATTCACTTTTTGTATGTGCGGTTTTAAGGAAACGCTGATTAATGGACTATACGAGCGAATCACTTAATCAGTGGTTCTTGAAGCGCTTTCCAACGCATTCCCGGCAGATAATCAAGCCGGGAAAATAGTTCAAGTCGCCGCGGAAGGCAGCAGCCATTTGATGAGTGCTACTTTGATGACATCGTTAACCGCCAGACAAGAGCCCATCGCATAGGCGAAAATTGCGAGTGTCTGCTGCCACGGCAGCGCCTCGAGTCCGGGTAACTGCAAGAATGTCAGCGCGGTGCCGATGCAAGTAACCGAGACCAAGGCCATGAGGAGCATCCTGTTGGGCATGGTGGCCCAAAAGAAATGACGTTCGCGCGCCGACACAATAGAAAAAACGGCAAAGTAGAATAGCGTCAGAAAACTGAAGGTATGCAGGGCATTATCGTTATCCGCCAGGCCGAGATGCATCCAGCCAAACCACAGAAGCAAAAGCGATTCGATCGCCATGGCGATGCCTAGCACTACCGCCAATGCGATAGACCCGCCGATGTTCCATGTTTCCGGTTGCCTGGACGGACGCACATCGTCGGTGGCGAGTGCGATCTTCGCGAAATCCATTAGAAATACCAGCAATAGCATGGCAAAGGCGGAAATGACGAATTTTCCGGTTACCACGAACGCCACGGCTACGAAGGCGGCTTTCAGGATCGTCCGGCTGATCTTGTTGATGATCCACGTCAGAATGCGCTGGTAGATCATGCGGCCCTGTTCGATCAATGCGACGATATTGGTCAAGCCGGGTTCGGTCAGTATCACGCTGGCGGCATGCTTGGCCACGTCGGTTGCCGTGCTGACCGCAATGCCGACCTCGGCTTGGCGCAGCGCAGGCGCATCGTTTACGCCATCCCCCGTCATGCCGGTCACATGTCCGGCAGCTTGCAGACATTGCACCACCCGATATTTATCTTCCGGAAGAACCTCGGCGAAACCATCGGCATGCGCTAACAAGCTGGCCGCTTCTTCGTTACCGGTTTGGCTATCCGCGGTTCTCAGATCGGTTACGCGCCGGATGTTGGCAAGTCCGATGCCGCGCGCAACTTCCCCGGCCACCGCCAGCGCGTCGCCGGTGAGCATTTTTACCGAGACGCCGAGGTCGCGCAGTGTGGCGATGAGTTGCCGGGCGTCCGGGCGCGGCGGGTCGTACAGAGTGACCAATCCGGTCAGAACCGGCGCCGCCGTCGCCGCACCGTAAGCCACGGCCAGTGTGCGGTATCCCATGCGGGCGGATTCCGCGACACGGGTTTCCAGTGCTGCGATTTCTTCCGGGTGCAGCTTGCAAGCTTGTGCAATGATTCGCACCGCACCTTTCAGCACGCGGAACTGCTGCCCGTTCTGTTCTATGACGGCTTCCGTCCGCTTGGTTGCGGCATCGAAAGGAGTGAAGGAAACCGGTGTAACCAGGGGCATACGGTCAAGAATCCGCTGTTTCTTCGCTTCGGCCAGAAATGCCAAATCGATCGGATCTTGGTTAGCTTCTTGCGAAGCAAGCGCGCCAGCGAACAATACATCGGATTCCGTGGCTTCTTGCCACGGAATAATGCCGGTGACGGCCAGTTGATTCATTGTGATCGTGCCCGTTTTGTCGACGCAGAGCACTGTCATGGTGGCCGCATCTTCCGCTGCGCTGAGACGGGTAACCAGCACTCCGTGTTTCTCCAGTTCTTTCGCTCCCATGGCCATGCTGACTGTGAACATGACGGGCAAAGCAACCGGTATTGCGCTCATCAACAGGACGAGCATGAGCGGAATGATTTCGATCAGGGGCGCATCGCGCATCAACGACAGGCCGAATACCAGGATGAGCACCGCAGCAATAATCACGAAAAGCCACCGGACTATTTTGGCTATGACGGTTTCGATATGAAGCTTCGATTGCGCTTGCTGCACCAATTCCGTGGTGCGGCCGAAGTAGGTTCGCGCGCCGGTCAGGATGACTACGCCGTTGCCCTCACCGTAACGGACGATAGCCCCCGATGTCACGACTTCACCCTGAACTTTGTCGATATTCTGCGATTCACCGGTTAAAGCCGACTGGTCGATGCTCAATGTTCCGGAGAGAAGCTTGATGTCCGCCGGAATGATGTCGCCGGGACGCATGCGGACAATATCGCCTGGAACCAGCTCGCGCGCAGGACAAACCTGCCAATTCCCAGCGCGCAGCACCCGGGTGCTGACTTGCAAGCGCTGCCGCAAGGCTGCAACGACACCGGCAGTCCGGCGCTCCTGCAAGAAACTCAAGACGGCATTGACGATCAGCAGCGCGCTGACGACAGCCAGATCCGAATACTTACCCAGAATCAGCGACAAGATCATGATTAATTCCAGCATCCAGGCCGAAACACCCCAGAATTTACCGAGAAACATCAGAACCGGATAATCTTTCCGCTCAACGACTTCGTTATAACCGTATTCTTTCAGGCGATTGACTACCGCGGCCGATGACAAGCCTTTTTCGGGATTCACGTCAAGTGCTGAAAGCGTCGCGGAAACGGACAGGGAAGCAATGTCGGGGTTGGCAGTAGTCATAAAGATGGTGCGGTTCTGAATTCCATCTACTGATAGTTATCAAAGTTTTCGGTTACCAGCCGCCCCAGTTAACGCCGGGAGGAGATGGTTCAGCTAGGGTTACCGGATAGTGAATAAGATCGGGATAGAGGCGGCTCCAGATGATAG
>JAFEEV010000316.1 GCA_018240935.1 Pseudomonadota bacterium | reverse complement strand
GGTCATGCTGTGTTGAAATCAGACTCAAAATGCTCATTTACACCTAGTAAACTGCGCTTTTTCATCTGATTTCGCCTTGCCTGACCGTCGCTCGCTACCTTTTTCAGAGCTTCCCTAATTATAAATTAGAGAATAAATAGCAAAGAGACACTACTTTTTGTTTTTCAACCAATCCTCCCGCATACCCCGCGCCTGCGCAAACGCTTGTCCTAGCCTTTCACCGTCATGCTTTTCCAGCATTTCCCGCAAGCTGTTCAACTCATTCTGATACGCCTTTATCTGCGTAAGCAGCGCCTCGCGATTCGCCAG
This sequence comes from Pseudomonadota bacterium, assembly GCA_018240935.1. GTDB lineage: Bacteria > Pseudomonadota > Gammaproteobacteria > Burkholderiales > Nitrosomonadaceae > Nitrosomonas. The sequence goes on along the minus strand of JAFEEV010000316.1, from coordinate 6,821 downwards.
ACAAATATCGCGCCACATTTCCGGGGAGCTGCTGGCGATGCGGGTGAAGTCGCGGAAGCCGCTGCCGGCGAAACGCAGCAGGTTTTCGGGATGATCGGTGCTGTGGTTGAGGTGATTCATCAGTGTGAATGCCAGCAAGTGCGGCAAATGGCTGGTCGCGGCCAGCACGCGGTCGTGTTCATCGGCGGGCATCAGCGAGACGTTGGCGCCGCAGGCTTGCCATAATTGTTGCACGCGTTCGACGGCTGCCACGGCGGTTTCCGGCAATGGTGTCAGGATTACATGCTTGTTGGTATACAAATCCGCTTGCGCCGCTTGCACGCCGCTGTGTTCGGCACCGGCGATCGGATGGCCGGGGACGAAGTGATGGCGGTTTTGCAGTGGCAGGTAGTGGCGTGCGGCGGTGACGACATCCTGCTTGGTGCTGCCGGCGTCGGTGATGAGCGTGTTGGCGTGCAGGTGCGGTGCGATGCGTTCCATGGTCGCAGCCGTCTGGCCGACCGGCATCGCGAGGAGCACCAGATCGGCGTTGTGCAACGCCGATGCGGTATCGCTGGCGATTTCATCGATCACGCCCAGCTCGGCGGCGCGTTGCATGTTGGCCGGGCTGCGGCCGATGCCGGTGATATGTTTGACCAGACCGGCTTTACGCAGCGCCAGCGCGAACGATCCGCCGATCAGGCCGACGCCGATGATGACCAGTTTATTCAGAGCTGTTGCGGTTGTCATGGCAGTTACCGGATAGTGTGGAATTAACCCAATTCGCTCAAAGCGTGCTCGAGCGACTCGAGGAAGCGCCGGTTTTGCGCTTCGAGCCCGATGGTGACACGCAGGTGATGCGGCATTTCGTAAATACCCAATGGACGCACGATGACCCCCTGACGCAGCAGGCTTTGATACACTTCCGGCGTGTTGGCGGCTTCGCCCTTGACGCGGAAGCTGATGAAATTGCCGTACGAGGGAATGTATTCAATCCCCATTTTGCGGAAGCCGTCGGTCAGTTGCAGCATACCGGCGCGGTTCAGCGCGTACGAACGTTGCACGAACTCGGCGTCGTGCAGCGCCGCCAGCGCGCCGGTCAGGCCGATGCTGCTGACATTGAACGGTTGCCGCACGCGGTTCATCAGATTCGCGACATCGGGGTGCGTCAACCCGAAGCCGACGCGCACGCCCGCCAAACCGTACACTTTGGAGAACGTGCGCGTGATCAGCAAATTGGAAAATTGTTTCAGCCATTGGATGCTGTCCGGCTTGTTCGCTTCCGGCAAGTATTCGTAATACGCTTCGTCCATGACCACCAACACATCGCGCGATACCCGCTCCATGAAGCGCAGCAAGTCTTCTTCACTGGATAACGTGCCGGTCGGGTTGTTGGGGCTGGCGATAAAGACGACGCGCGTTTCCGGCGTGATGGCGTCGAGCATCGCAGGCAGATCGTGACCGTAATCGCATGCGGGAACGGCAATACCGTTGGCGCCGATCATTTGCACCACCAGCGGATACACTGCAAAAGCATGCTGTGAATACACCGCGCTGGCGCCCGGTTTCAGGAACACGCGCGCGGCCAGATCCAGTACATCGTTGGAGCCGTTGCCCAGAACGATTTGCTCGGGATCGACACCGTAACGTTTCGACAATGCGGCTTTCAGTTCATAGCCGCTGCCGTCCGGGTACAGCGCGACGTCATGCAGTGTGTTGATCATCGCATCCAATGCGAGCGGGCTGGTGCCGAGCGGATTTTCGTTGGACGCCAGTTTAATGATGTACGACTCATCCAGTCCTAATTCGCGCGCCAATTCTGAAATCGGTTTGCCGGGTTGGTACGGTTGGATCGAACGGATATATTCCGGAGCAAAATCGCAAAGATTCATAAGATTTATGGTGTTATTGATTAAAAAACAAAATTGAAAAATTGGATCAGTTGAGTAGATTCAAGAGGATGGAACAACCGGCGGTTACGATGCCGGGTACGACCCGAGGATTTTCAGGAAAGCCGCCTTCTCCCGTAATGCCGCTAGGGCTGCTGCAACGTTGCCGTCGCGCTGATGCCCTTCCAGATCGATAAAAAACACGTATTGCCATAACCCGGTGCGCGACGGGCGCGATTCCAGGCGGCTCATGCTGACGCCGTGCTGCGCCAGCGGTTCGAGCAGGGCGTAAATCGCACCGGAACGGTTGCCGGTCGAGACGATCAGCGAAGTTTTATCTTTCCCCGAGACATCGACCGATTGCTTGCCGACGACTAAAAAACGCGTGGTGTTTTTCGGATCGTCCTCGATGTTTTCCGCGCAAATCGTCAATCCGAATAATTCCGCAGCCCTTCGTCCGGCGATCGCTGCCGCTTGATGGTCGGCGGCGGCTTGGCGTGCGGCTTCGGCGTTGCTGGCGGCATGGATCAGCGCGGAGCTGGGCAAATGCGGCAGATTGGCGCTTAGCCAATGATGGCATTGCGCCAGCGATTGCGGGTGCGAATAGATTTTGCGGATGTGCGTCAGATCGGTTTGCTGCGCCATCAAGAACTGATGCACCGGCAATTGAATTTCGCCGCAAATGCTGAGCGGGGTTTGCAGCAGCAAATCCATGGTTCTGCCGACCGCGCCTTCGGATGAGTTTTCCACCGGCACCACGCCGTAATGGGCGGTATCCGATTCCACGGTACGGAACACGTCGTCGATCGAATCGCACGGCACTTCGGTGATCGCGTTGCCGAAACGTTTCAGCGCGGCCTCTTCGGAGAAAGTGCCGTTCGGGCCGAGGTAAGCCACGCTCATCGGTTTTTCCAGCGCGCGGCACAGCGACATGATTTCGGTGAACAATTGCTGGATATGCTCGTTGCTGATCGGACCGGGATTGTGCTGCTTCATGCGCGCCAGGATTTGCGCTTCGCGTTCGGGCCGGTAGATGATGCCGCTTTTTTTGATCTTGCCGACTTGTTGCGCCAATCCGGCACGCCGGCTGACGAGTTGCAGCAATTGGTCGTCGATGGCGTCGATTTGATCGCGGAGTTGTTTGAGTTGTTCGGACATAGCTTGGCTAATAATTGGACAATACAGTCATTGCGCGCAGTTTACTGCGCAAACGGCAGGTAGCGCGCCATCAGCACGCCGCTGATCGATGCAATCCCGCGCAGAACAGGCGGCGGTACCGGGCTGTCGGTATCGACCAGGGTATACGCCATCTCGCCGCGCGATTTGTTAATCATGGTATGGATGTTCAACCCGGCTTGAGCCATGCTGGTCGAGATCTGCCCGAGAATGTTCGGCACGTTGGCATTGGCGACGGCAACGCGGTAGGGTACTTCGCGTTCCATCTGCGTATCGGGAAAATTGACGGTGTTGGCGATATTGCCGTTTTGCAGGTAATCGATCAACTGGTCGACGACCATCACGGCGCAATTATCTTCCGCCTCAGCGGTCGATGCACCGAGGTGCGGCAGGGTGATCACGCCTTTCTGGTGTTGCAGTTTCTGGCTGGGAAAATCGCTGACGTAGGTTTTGATTTTATTCGCGGCGATGGCTTGCAGGACGGCGTCTTCGTCGACAATCGCGGCGCGCGAAAAATTCAGCAGAATCGCATGATGCTTCATCAGCGCTATGCTTTTGTCATTGATCAAATGCCGTGTCGAATCGAGCAACGGCACATGCACGCTGACGAATTCGCTATGGCGCAGCAAATCTTCCATGCTGTTGGCTTTCTTGACTTCCGCCGACAGGCTCCAGGCCGATTCGACGGTGATTTTCGGGTCGAAACCGATCACTTTCATACCGAGCCGGATGGCCGAATTGGCGACCAGACGGCCGATTTCTCCCAGACCGATCACGCCCAGTGTGCGTCCCGGCAATTCGATGCCGGAAAAGTGTTTTTTGCCGTCCTCGGCTTGCTTATTCAACGCCGCATCGTCGCCTTGCAGGCTGCCGGCGAATTGCAGCGCCGGCACCAGATTGCGCGCAGCCAGAAACAGGCTCGCCAGCACCAATTCCTTGACGGCGTTGGCGTTGGCGCCGGGCGTGTTGAACACCGGCACGCCGCGCGCGTTCATCGCGCCGACCGGAATATTATTGGTGCCCGCGCCGGCGCGGCCAATGGCTTTGACGCTCGCCGGGATGGTGCTATTCAGCATATTGTGCGAGCGCACCAAGATGGCATCCGGTTCCTCAATGTCATGACCGACCTGATAACGGCCGGCGGGAAAGCGGTTGAGTCCGTGCGCTGAAATCGCGTTGAGCGTCAGAATTTTAAAGGGTTGTTGTTCAGGCATGGCGATTGGCAAACTCCTTCATGAATGCGACGAGTTTTGCGACACCTTCGAGCGGCATGGCATTGTAGATCGATGCGCGCATGCCGCCGACCGAGCGGTGGCCTTTCAGTTGCAATAGGCCGTTGTGTTGCGCTTGTTTGAGAAATTCGCCGTCGAGCGCGGAATCTTTCAATGTGAACGGCACGTTCATGCGCGAACGGTCGGCTTTGGCGACCGGACAATGATAGAAACCGGTGCTGTCGAGATAGTTGTATAACAGATCCGCCTTAGCGATATTGATTTTTTCCATGGCCGCCAGTCCGCCCTGTTTTTTCAGCCAGGCGAGCACCAAGCCGGTGATGTACATGGCATAAGTGGGCGGCGTGTTGTACATCGAGTCGTTCTGAGCGTGAATTTGATAATCGTACAAAGTCGGTGTGCCGGGCAGAGGTTTTCCGAGCAGATCCTCGCGCACGATCACCAGCGTCAACCCGGCGGGGCCGAGATTTTTTTGCGCGCCGGCGTAAATCAAGCCGAAACGGGTCACGTCCAGCGGCCGTGACAAGATGTCGGACGACATGTCGACGATCAGTGGAACATCCACTTGGGGCACCCAATGAAATTCGACACCGCCGATGGTTTCATTGCTGGTGTAATGCACATACGCGGCTTGCGCGTTGAGGCGCCATTGCTCTTGCGGCGGCACGTAGGTGAAATTTGCGTCTTCGGATGACGCGGCGACATTGACGCTGCAATAGCGGCTGGCTTCTTCGATCGCTTTGGCCGACCATTGGCCGGTGTTGATGTAATCCGCGCTGGTTTTGCCGCGCAGCAGATTCATCGGCACCATGGCAAATTGGCTGGAAGCGCCGCCTTGCAGGAATAGCACCTTATAATTTTGCGGAATTCCCGCCAGTTCGCGTAAATCGTTTTCCGTTTGCTCAGCGATGGCCATGAATTCCTTGCCGCGGTGGCTCATTTCCATGACCGACATGCCGCTGCCGCGCCAATCCAGCATTTCGTCGCGTGCCTGTTGCAGCACTTCCTTGGGGAGCACTGCGGGTCCGGCGCTGAAATTATAGATCTGTTCCATTGCGTGTTTCCCGGTAGATTGTCAGCGGTTAACTGTCGCCCTCGCTCTCTTCGCTTTCCACGACGCGTTCCAATCCGGCCAATTTCTCACCCGGATCGAGGTTGATCAGCGTAACGCCTTGCGTGGCGCGGCTCATTTCGCGTACTTCGTTAACGCGCGTGCGGATCATCACACCGCCGGAGGTGATCAGCATGATTTCATCGTCCGGTTTGACCAGTTTCGCCGCCACCACCTTGCCGTTGCGCGAGCTGGTGATGATCGCGATCATGCCCTGCGTGCCGCGGTTGTGGCGGGTGTATTCGCTGATCGGTGTGCGTTTGCCGTAACCGTTTTCCGTTGCGGTGAGTACCGCCAGTTCTTCACTTTCGGCCACCAGCATCGAGATGACCCGCTGCCCGGAGCCGAGTTTCATGCCACGCACGCCGCGCGCGGTGCGACCCATCGGACGCACATCGTTTTCATCGAAGCGCATGGCTTTGCCGTTGTCGGAGAACAGCATCACGTCGTGCTTGCCGTCGGTCAATTCGACGCCGATCAGATAATCGCCTTCGTCCAAACCGATGGCAATGATGCCGTTATTGCGCGGACGGGAAAATTCCGAGAGCGGTGTTTTCTTGACGGTGCCGAAAGCCGTCGCCATGAAAACGAAGTGATCGTCGTCGAAGGTCTTGACCGGCAGTATGGCGTTGATTTTTTCGCCTTCTTCCAATTGCACCCAATTGATGATCGGTTTGCCGCGCGATTGCCGTCCGCCTTGCGGCACTTCGTAAACCTTGATCCAGTAAACCCGTCCCAGACTCGAGAAGCACAGGATATAGTCGTGCGTGTTGGCAATGAACAATTTGTCGATGAAATCATCTTCTTTGGTGCTGGTTGCCAGCTTGCCGCGTCCGCCGCGTTTTTGCGCGCGGTAATCGTCGAGCAGTTGCGATTTGATATAACCGCTGTGCGAGAGCGTCACGACGACATCGGCGGGGGCGATCAAGTCTTCGATGCTTAAATTTTGCGCATCGAGCACGATTTCGCTGCGCCGTTTATCGCCGAATTGCTGCCGGATGGCGTCCAGTTCTTCCGTGATGATGGCGGTGATGCGCTCCGGATTGGCCAGAATGTCCAGATAGTCGATGATCTTGTCGATCACTTCTTTATATTCGTTGACGATTTTTTCCTGTTCCAGACCGGTCAAGCGTTGCAGGCGCAGATCCAGGATCGCTTGCGCTTGGGCGTCGGAAAGCCGGTAACCTTGCGCTTGCAAACCGAAGGCATTATCCAATCCTTCCGGGCGCAAGGCATTGGCATCGGCCAATGCGCGCTTCAGCATTTCTTCAACCAGATTGGAATGCCACGTTCGCGCCATCAAACCTTCCTTGGCGTCGGCGGGTGTCGGTGCGGCCTTGATCAATGCGATGATTTCATCGACATTGGATAACGCAACCGCCAGACCTTCCAATAGATGGCCACGTTCGCGCGCTTTTTTCAGTTCGAATACCG
>JAFEEV010000315.1 GCA_018240935.1 Pseudomonadota bacterium | reverse complement strand
CTACACCGGCACGCGCTACTTGCGCGCCGCCCCCATCAACTCCGCGTGTCATTGTTTTGTTACGGCAGTGCGCCGGTCGAGGGATTAATACACCTATTATCCGAGTCTGCGGTTCCGGTTTTGTTGATCGTACCGCAAGGAAACGCCGCGGAGCGCATTGCGACCTTGTTGGATCATGCAACAGTAGGGTTTGAAGGATTGCTTGAGCAGAAGCAATTAACCGTGCAAATCATTCCATTCATGGCGCAAACCGATTATGACCGGTTGCTGTGGAGTTGCGACATTAATTTTGTGCGCGGGGAGGATTCCTTTGTACGAGCGCAATGGGCGCTTAATCCGTTTGTTTGGAATATTTATCCGCAAGCGGAGGATGCGCACTGGAAAAAATTATATGCGTTTCTTGATCTCTATACCGCCAATATGCCGCCGGAAACGGCATCCGCGGTGCGCACCCTGTGGCTTTGCTGGAATGGCGCAAATGAAATAAATAATGCCGCTTGGATGAACTTCCTGGAACTGCGCGAGTCTCTGACGCAGTGCAATAAAAAATGGGTGCGTCGGCTGAGTGAACAAACCGATCTTGCATCCAATCTGGTGCAATTTACTGAAAATCAGCTATAATTCGCCCCTTTTGGTTTGTCGCGGTAAGCGCAAAAACCACATCAACTTTGCTTTAACTTCATTTGGGAACTGATAAAGATATGAAAACCGCAATGGAACTCCGCTCAGGTAACGTCGTGATGGTAGGGAACGATCCCATGGTCGTGCAACGGGCAGAATTTACCAAATCTGGCCGCAACGCATCGGTGGTTAAAATGAAACTGAAAAATTTGTTTTCCGATACCACGACGGAAACGGTTTACAAGGCGGATGAAAAATTCGATTTGGTCGTTCTCGATAAGAAAGATTGTACTTATAGTTACTTTGCCGATCCGCTCTATGTCTTCATGGATGCGGACTATAATCAGGTGGAAGTGGAAGCGGACAATATGCAGGATGTCCTGAATTATCTGATCGATGGCATGGAAGATGTTTGCCAGGTGACTTTCTACGACGGTAAAGCGATTTCCGTTGAATTACCCAATACGATCGTGCGCGAAGTGGAATATACCGAACCTGCGGTGCGAGGCGATACGACCGGAAAAATTATGAAACCGGCCAAACTGGCGGGAACCGGTTTTGAAATCCAAGTTGCCGCCTTCGTGGAAATCGGCGATAAAATTGAAATTGATCCGCACAACAATGAATTCAGAAAGCGTGTTTGATAGCCGGTTGGAGCAATAAAAAAGGTGGCATCAGCCACCTTTTTTATTGGTAATTAAACAGCGACAACCCGGATATCGGGCTCAATGGTCTTCAGCATATTCTCAATACCTCTCAACGTACCGGAAATCGAGCTCGGGCACGTGCCGCATGCGCCTTGATAATGAATGCGCAGAATATTGCCCTCCAATCCTAAGATATGTAAATCGCCGCCATCACTTTGTAAATACGGGCGGACTTCTTCATCGAGCAGGACATTAATTTTATCCAGGCGCAATTGATCTTCCGGACTGAGATTAGCCAGTTCGGTACTGGCAGCAGCGACAGTTTCGGCGGATTGGGCGGTAGCGGCCGGCGCTGCGCGGATAGGATCGGCGATTTCGCGCGCCAGATCCTGCCAATTCGCTTCTCCGTCCTGTGTGACGGTGATCCAATGGTCGATATAAAAAACATTGGTGACGTGATCGATATCGAACAGCGCGGAAGCCAACGGATCGTCTTTGGCGGCTTCGGCGTTGTCGTACGAGCGCGCAATTCCCCACGTCAGCGGTTCTTTGAGGATGAATTTCAAGGCATTTTTGTTCGGTGTACCTTCAATATCAGCAATTTTCGGCATTTTGATTTTTCGTAATATTGAATCCTGCGGTTAATCGGTGCAACGATCTCGAACGACGATACAGAATCGAATCAACATGGCTGCGCGAGTCGGTTGCCGGGTGCTAGTTCAAATTATGCGTTATCCGCCATCGGCGGAGCAGATTCGGTGCTTTCGGTCGATGCGCTGGCGATCGAATTTAGTGCGGCGTGCAAGGTGTGCCACGGCAAAATGGCGCATTTGACGCGTGTCGGCAGATCCCGGATGCCGGAAAAGACTGTCAACCGGCCAAGGTGATGCGGCTGACTGATATCCAGCTTTCCGGTGGCCAGCTCGCGAAATTCATGAATCAGAGTTTCCGCATCGGCGCGGGATTTTCCCTTGACCGCGGTCGTCATCATCGAAGCAGATGCTTTGCAGATGGCGCAGGATTCGCCCTGAAATGCGATGTTGTTGATCTGGTCGTTGTCCAGTTGCAATGTAATATCCAGACGGTCGCCGCACAACGGATTGTGCCCGACGGCATGGTGATTGGCATGATCCAGTTTGCCGTAGTTGCGCGGTTTGCGGTTATGGTCAAGGATGACTTCTTGATACAGTGAATTCGTATGCATTATAAAAAAATCTTTTGTACGGTTTTTATGCCGGCAACCAAAGCATCGACTTCTGTTTTTTTATTGTAAAAAGCGAATGAAGCGCGCGAAGTGGCCGGTACATTGAAGCGCTGCATAATGGGTTGCGCGCAATGATGTCCGGTGCGAACGGCAATGCCATCCTGATTCAGAATGGTGCCGACATCATGCGGATGAACTCCATCAATGGTGAAAGAAATTACTGCCGTTTTTTCTGCCGCTGTGCCGATGATTGTGACGCCGGGCATTTCACTGAGGCAT
>JAFEEV010000314.1 GCA_018240935.1 Pseudomonadota bacterium | reverse complement strand
TGCTCCATCACGGCAATACCGGCGCTCCATGCCGGAATTACCGCTGCCAACAAAATCAAACCGGTTAAGCGGAGAATATATCGATAAAAAAAACAATTAACTGCACATGGCGTTTTAATAGATTCCCTCCTTAATTTTTGTGAATAATTAAAGATCCGTCACTATCATTTCAGTATCCGTGGCGCCATAATGGTTTGCTTTACTTAAGAAAATTTTTAAGTATAATTTTCCTAATGACACTAAGAATATTCCGACGCAGATCGAAATAAGCAATTTAAATCCGTCATCGAATGAACATTATGTCATTGAAATAAAATACATACAAATCTTCATGTATCATTCTGTTTATTTTAAAAAACAATTGCTTTCAGATTTAACAATTAATTCTAAATTCATTGGCAAATTTTCCGACAAACTGCGAACAATTTCCACAATCTGTCTGTAATGAAAAATAATCATTGGGAATCCAAATCCGAGAACCGCAACACGGATTCCCATTTTTTTCAAAACGATCACTCTGCTGCATTACTGGCGGAACAAATCAAACTGCTCTATCAGCAAGCTCCCAAGGCGCTGGCCGTAACACTTGTCATAGCCGCAGCACTGGCATTTATCTTTTGGAACCATGTTGCCAAGGAATGGATCATCGGATGGCTGGCCGCCATTTATTTATTGTCGCTCATCAGGTTTCTGCTGATCCGATCTTATTTCCGCACAAACCCGGCAGCTTCGGAATCGGCAGCGTGGGGACACCGTTTTTTTGCCGGCGTATTATTTTCCGGCGTAGGCTGGGGGGTGGCGGGAAGTATTTTCTTTATCGACGGCAGCGCTACGCATCAGCTATTCCTCGCTTATTTACTGGCCGGCATGATTGCCGGCGCTATGGCCACTTTATCGTCTTATCGCGGGGCTTTTCTGGCCTTCTCGATACCGGTTGTGATTCCTTTCTCTTATCAGGTTATTACACACGATAGTGACACGCACCTTGCAATTGCGCTGACATATTTGCTCTTCGTTTTTGCCATGGGCAGCATTTCTCACCGGTTGCACAAAACGGTCACGGAATCCCTCAAATTCCGCTTTGACAACTTCGACTTATTGAAGCGTTTGATGCAGGCAAGAAATCATCAAGAAACGATCAACCAAGCGTTACAGGCGCAAATCGCCGAGAAAGACCGCACACAGCAGGCTTTGCACGCTGTCAAGGAACAACTCGAGCAGCGTGTCACGGAACGCACCGAGGCGCTGGCAGTAGCCAACGAGGTACTGCACCGGGAAAAGGAATTGTTCCAAGTTACCTTGGCAAGTATCGGCGACGCCGTCATCACGACCGGCGCCGATGGCAACATTACCTATCTGAACCCGATTGCGGAGCTATTTACCGGCTGGAGCACTCAGGATGCAAGCGGTTTGCCGCTGTTGCAAGTGTTCACTATTCTCGATCCCGTCAACCGGGCGAGCATGCCCGATCCGTTGGCTAATCAAGCTGCACCGGGAAATTTACAAGACCATCACGAATGTTTGCTCATTCGCAAGGACAAGCAAGAATGGATTATCGATTATGCCGTTGCGCCGATTCAGAACGAGCAAAAAAAAGTCATCGGCACCGTCATCACGTTCCGCGATGTGACGGAACAGCGCAAATTGACGCAAAAGCTCGCTTATCAAGCCGCGCATGATTCCTTGACCGGCCTGTTGAATCGCAAGGAATTCGAGGCCCGTTTGAGTAAAATTCTGTCATCAACGCGCAAAAACGACGCACATGCGCTGTTGTTTCTCGATCTGGATCAATTCAAAATCATCAACGATACCTGCGGCCATAGCGCCGGCGATGAACTATTGCGGCAAGTCACGTCACTGCTGCATGCCAAACTAAGGACGCGCGATACATTGGCGCGGCTGGGCGGCGATGAATTTGGCATTATCCTGGAACACTGTCCGCGGAATGAAGCGTTGCAAGTAGCGCATGCCTTGCGCGAGCTGGTGCAAAACTTCCGTTTTTACTGGCAGGATAAAGCGTTCGGCATTGGCGTCAGCATCGGATTATTCCCCATCGCACACGAAAATAAAGGCTTTGCTTATGCATTGAATGCGGCGGATAGCGCGTGCTACGCCGCCAAGGAACAGGGACGCAACCGGGTGCATGTCTTTCAGGCGGATTCAGCGCAGCAAAAGCCGCAAGAGACACTTTGGCTATCACGCCTGCAGCAAGCAATGGCCGATCAGCGTTTGTGTTTGTATTTTCAGCCGATCCGGCCGCTCGCCGGCAACAACGGAATGGAACAGCACGGCGAGATTTTGCTGCGTCTGCAAGACGATCACGGCCGCTTAGTAACACCGGGGGCATTTCTTCCCGCTGCGGAACGGCATGAGCACATGTTGATGATAGACCGCTGGGTGCTCGAACAATCGGTCAAATTGATCAAGGCGCAAACACAGCATCGATCCAATGCCGTCTATACCGTCAACTTATCCACGCAAGTCCTGGAAAATGCCGATTTTCTCGATTTCACTGTGAATACGATCAAAGCCGATAAATTCAACCCCGCCAGTATTTGTTTTGAATTTACCGAACAAATCGCATT
>JAFEEV010000313.1 GCA_018240935.1 Pseudomonadota bacterium | reverse complement strand
GGTTTATTTTATTTCCTAACCAAACTCTTATTGGTATTTATTTATCTGCATCTCATCCGGACCCAAGATGCGGCAAAAAAGAGAGCGGATTCTATTGTGTTTATCAAGCTATGTCAACATTAAGATTGGCAACCGTTAAAATTCCGGCAATATGCTTTACTTATTCGGTCTCATTTATCCTTTAACTTTTTTAACCAAATTCCATTCGCCAAACCTTGAGCATTTTCTTGCATCATCAATCTCTGAAATTCTGAAATTGCAATGGAAAGTCATCGATGGATTTTTTTGTCAGCTGAATCACCTCTTGCAGCACGTCCTTTTTTGCACCGGTCACGCGCACCGCATCACCTTGTATGCTGGCTTGCACTTTCAGTTTGCTGTCTTTAATCTGTCTAATGATTTTTTTCGCTAATTCGGTTTCCAATCCAGTCTTGATCGTTACCAGCTGCTTCACCTTGTTTCCGCTGATCTTTTCCACCTGACCTTTTTCCAAGCAACGCACATCCACATTTCGCTTAGTTAATCGGGTTCTGAGGATATCCAATACTTGTTCCAGTTTAAACTCGTCATCCGCAAAAACCGTCAATTGATAATCCGACTGCTCCACCCTCGCATCGGAGCCTTTAAAATCAAATCGCGCACTGACTTCTTTGTTGACTTGATCGACAGCATTCCTGACTTCTTGTTTATCCACTTCCGAAACAATATCAAATGAAGGCATTATTTCTCTCTTCGCGCTAACGATAAAATTTGTAATTTGCTGTCAATTTGTTATTTAGAAAATGCTGATGACTTCAATTATTGCTCACTGCCGTCTGAGTAAATTTGAAGAAAAACATGGAAGCTCTGAAAAACTACTGCGCTTTTTCATCTGATTTCGCCTTACCTGACCGTCGCAAGCTACCTTTTTCAGTGCTTCCTTAGAGACCTCTAGCGTTTACTTTCTCTTTTTTGCGGCATTGGCCGCGATGCGCATCCTTAAGGCATTCAGCCTGATGAATCCTGCCGCATCCCCTTGATTATAAGCGCCAGCATCGTCCTCGAACGTCGCAATGGTCGGATCAAACAAGGAATCGCTGGGCGAATCCCGGCCGACTACAATGACATTTCCTTTATATAGCTTCAATCTCACCCAGCCGTTTACTTTTTCCTGACTCGCATCGATCATGGCTTGCAACATCTTACGTTCCGGACTCCACCAATAACCGTTATAAATCAGAGCGGCGTAGCGCGGCATCAAATCATCTTTTAAATGCGCCACCTCCCGGTCCAAGGTGATCGATTCTATGGCGCGATGCGCCCGCAACAGGATTGTGCCGCCCGGTGTTTCATAACAACCACGTGACTTCATGCCGACATAACGGTTCTCCACCAAATCCAACCGGCCGATGCCGTGCTTCCCGCCTAATTGATTAAGTTTCTCCAGCACGCTCGCCGGCGATAGCGCCGTGCCATTCAGAGCCACCACATCACCGCGTTTAAACTCTATATCCAGATATTCAGGTTCATCCGGCGCTTTCTCCGGTGACACGCTCCAGCGCCACATCGATTCTTCCGGCTCCACTGCAGGGTCTTCCAGAATCCGGCCTTCGTAAGATATATGCAACAGATTGGCATCCATACTGTACGGCGATCCCGCTTTCTTTTTCATCTCGACCGGAATGCCATGCCGCTCGGCATATTGCAGCAATTTCTCACGGGAAGTTAAATCCCATTCGCGCCACGGCGCAATTACGTGAATATCCGGTTGCAATGCGTAATAGCCCAACTCGAAACGCACCTGATCATTCCCTTTACCGGTTGCGCCATGAGAAACCGCATCCGCGCCGGTTTCCTTGGCAATCTCAATCTGTCTTTTGGCGATCAGCGGACGCGCAATGCTGGTACCCAGTAAATACTCACCCTCATAAATCGTATTAGCGCGGAACATGGGGAACACAAAATCGCGCACAAATTCCTCGCGCAAATCATCGATATAAATTTCCTTCACGCCGAACTGTTTTGCTTTCGCACGCGCCGGCTCGACTTCCTCTCCCTGCCCGATATCCGCGGTAAAAGTAACAACTTCGCATTGATAAGTATCCTGCAACCATTTCAGAATCACGGAGGTATCCAATCCCCCGGAAAATGCCAGCACCACTTTATTGATTTTTTTCATTATTCCCAATAGATTTGTTTATTCAGCGCCATTAAATACCGCGCGCTTCGTTGATTTCAAACTCCCGGTTTAACTTCCTGTATTGACTTTGCCCAACAGCAAATATTCCATCAACGCTTTTTGCGTATGCAGCCGGTTCTCGGCTTCGTCCCATACCACCGATTGCGGTCCGTCCAGCACTTCGGCGCTGACTTCTTCACCGCGATGAGCCGGCAGGCAATGCATGAACAAAGCGTCCGGTTTTGCCAATGCCATCATTTCCTGATCGACACAAAACTCGGCAAAGTCATTTTTTCTTTGCTCCGCTTCCGCTTCAAACCCCATGCTGGTCCACACATCCGTTGTGACCAGATCCACACCGGCCACCGCTTGATGCGGACTCTTGAATTTCTCAAAATGCGCAGTGCCTTTAAGACCTATCCGCTCGGGATCGATGTCGTAGCCTGGCGGTGTGGAGACATGCACTTTGAAGTTGAAAATCTCGGCGGCTTGCAACCAGGTGTTGCACATATTATTGGAATCGCCGATCCATGCCACGGTTTTACCTTCAATACCGCCGCGGTATTCGGTATAGGTAAAAATATCGCTCATGATCTGACAAGGGTGATACTCATCGGTTAAACCATTGATGACCGGTACTCTGGAGTATTCTGCAAAACGATTCACAATATCATGCTCAAACGTCCGGATCATTACCAGATCGACCATGCGGGAAATCACGCGCGCCGCATCTTCCACCGGTTCTCCGCGTCCCAGTTGCGTATCGCGCGTCGACAGATAAATGGCCGCACCGCCTAATTGATGCATGCCGGCTTCAAACGATAAACGCGTGCGCGTCGAACTCTTGTCGAAAATCATCGCCAGCGTGCGATCCGTCAGCGGCCAGTATTGCCGGTATTGTTTGAATTCTTGCTTTATCCAGCGGGCGCGCGCGAACAGATACTCATATTCGTCACGGCTAAAATCTTTGAATTGCAAAAAATGCTTTAATTGCATAACAGGGTAAATAGCTAATCAGCCATACAAGGTTGGACGCTGTCCGTTAGCTATTCAAAAACTCCTTTATCAGTGAGCACGTGATATCCACCACTTGCTCAGCTTCGTCTCGTTGCATGACAAACGCAGGCAGCAGACGAATCACTTTATCCGATGTCACATTAATCAGTAATTTCTTCTCCAATGCCTTTTTCACCAGCTCGCCGCACGGCACGGAAAGTTCGACGCCGACGATCAATCCCTGACCGCGAACTTGCACCACACCCGCAACGCTTGTTAGTTGATTTCTTAACCGGTCACGCATGAAATCGCCCAATTGGGTCGCATGCTCAAGCAGTCCTTCATCGGCTATCACGCTCAGCGTCTCGATCGCCGCAGCGCAGGCTAACGGATTGCCGCCAAACGTGGAAGCATGATTACCCGGTTTAAAGACCTCGGCCGCTATTCCCTTCGCCAAGCAAGCACCGATCGCCACACCACCTCCCAGCCCTTTGGCCAGAGTGACGACATCCGGCATGATCCGGCTATGCTGGAACGCAAACCATTTGCCGCTGCGTCCAATGCCGGACTGCACTTCGTCCAGCATCAAAAGCCAGTCATTCTGATTGCACAAATGGCGCAATTCCTGCAGGTAATGCACTTCAGGTATATTGACTCCGCCCTCGCCTTGAAACGGTTCTACCAGAACCGCCACGACATCCTTGTTGTTGGCGGCAACCTGTGCAATCGCATCCATATTGTTATAGGGAACACGCACGAAACCCGACAGTAACGGCTCAAATCCAGCTTGCACTTTACGGTTTCCGCTGGCAGTCAGGGTCGCCATGGTACGGCCGTGAAATGACCGCTCCATGACAATGATCGTCGGCAGCGATATTCCCCGGTTATGCCCATGCAACCGGGCAAGCTTGATCGCCGCTTCGTTCGCTTCCGCACCGGAATTACAGAAAAATGCGTTGTCCATTCCTGACAATTCGGTCAGACGATCGGCCAAGCGCTCCTGCTTTTCGATGTGAAAAAGATTGGATGTATGAATCAACTTCCCGGCTTGCTCGCAAATCGCTTGGGTCAATCGCGGATGACAATGTCCCAATCCGCACACGGCGACACCGGACAATGCATCCAAATAACGCTCGCCCCGGTCATCCCACAACCACACCCCTTCGCCTCTGACGAAAGTAACAGGCAACCGTGCGTAGGTATTCATCAAATTAGACACAGCACCACACTCGCATTGGTTAGTTGGAAATTCAATTCAGCGCCTCGGTTTAAGGAAGCTGAAGAAATTTGAAAAAGTTGTAATGGTTACCTATTTAATCTGCTTTTTCAAGCTTTTTTGTTTGAATATAACCTTATTCAACGCAATTTTTACCCGTTCGTAACCCAAAGTTAATCGAGAAACGATGGCAGCATGTTAGAATGCCCGGATTGATAAATTTCTGATACCCGGTTTCAAGAAATTACATTTCTGCGTCATAACCTGTTGTTTCTCAAAAAATCATAAGCTATGAATCAGTTCGCCAAGGAAACTTTGCCGATCAGTCTTGAAGAAGAAATGCGGCGTTCCTATCTTGATTACGCCATGAGCGTGATCGTCGGCCGCGCCCTGCCGGACGTCCGGGATGGTTTGAAGCCGGTGCACCGGCGCGTGTTATTTGCCATGCACGAGCTGTCCAACGATTGGAACCGGCCGTACAAAAAATCCGCGCGTATCGTCGGTGATGTCATCGGTAAGTACCATCCGCACGGCGATACCGCGGTCTACGATACCATCGTCCGGATGGCGCAGGACTTCTCGCTGCGTTACATGCTGATCGACGGGCAAGGCAACTTCGGTTCGGTCGACGGCGATAATGCCGCGGCCATGCGGTATACCGAAATCCGCATGTCGCGCATCGCGCACGAGCTGCTGGTCGATCTGGACAAGGAAACGGTCGACTTCGGCCCGAACTACGACGGTTCGGAACAAGAACCGCTGATTCTGCCCACTAAAATCCCGAATTTGCTGATCAACGGCTCTTCCGGCATCGCCGTCGGCATGGCGACCAACATTCCGCCGCATAATTTAGGTGAAGTGGTCGATGCCTGCCTGGCGCTGCTCAGAAACCCGGAAATCAGCATCGATGAATTGATCGAACTCATTCCGGCGCCCGATTTCCCGACCGCAGGCATCATTTACGGCGTCGAAGGCGTCAGAGACGGTTACCGCACCGGCCGGGGCCGCGTGGTGATGCGTGCGCGCACGCATTTCGAGGATATGGAAAAAGGCAGCCGCCAATGCATTGTCATCGACGAGCTGCCGTACCAGGTCAACAAAGCCAATTTATTGATACGCATCGGCGAATTGGTGCGCGACAAGAAAGTCGAAGGCATTTCCGATCTGCGCGACGAATCCGACAAGTCCGGCATGCGCGTCGTCATCGAACTGAAGCGCGGCGAACTGCCGGATGTCATCCTGAACAACCTGTACAAAGAAACACAGATGCAGGATACCTTCGGCATGAACATGGTGGCATTGCTCGACGGCCAGCCGCGCTTGCTGAACTTGAAACAGATTCTCGATGCCTTCCTGCGCCACCGCCGCGAAGTCGTCACCCGGCGCACGGTATTCGAACTGAAAAAAGCGCGCGAACGCGGCCATCTGCTGGAAGGTCTAGCCGTTGCGTTATCCAATGTCGACGAAATCATCGCTCTGATCAAAGCGGCACCGACACCGGCTGATGCCAAAACTGCCTTAATGGCTAGAGCCTGGCGCTCGGCTATTGTCAAAGAAATGCTTGAGCGCGCCATTGCGGATGCCAATGCGCTGCGCCCCGAAGGATTGGATGCCGCTTTCGGCCAGCAAGCGCAAGGTT
>JAFEEV010000312.1 GCA_018240935.1 Pseudomonadota bacterium | reverse complement strand
CGTCAAATCGTCTTGAAAGCTGTGTGTCAACGCCAGCATATAGCGGTCGATTTCCAGGCAATCCGCGATGGCGACGGCATCGGTATGCGGATTGAAATCCACCAGATTGGCAAGCAAGAAGCGCAGCGTATTGCGGATACGGCGGTAGCTTTCGACTACTCGCTTCAGAATTTCTTCGGAAATGGAGAGCTCGCCGGAGTAATCGGTTGAAGCAACCCACAGCCGCAGAATGTCGGCGCCGGAAGTATCCATCACTTTCTGCGGTGCAATGACATTGCCTTTGGATTTGCTCATTTTGTGACCGCTGCCGTCGACGACAAAGCCGTGCGTGAGTAAGGCATCGTACGGCGCGCGCCCGTCGATGGCGCAACCGGTCAATAGCGAGGATTGGAACCAGCCGCGATGCTGATCGGAGCCTTCCAGGTACAAATCGGCCGGAAATTTAAGCTGTGCATCGGCTTTTACCACGGTGTCGTGCGTCGTGCCGGAATCGAACCAGACATCCAATGTGTCGGTCAGTTTTTTATACTCGTTGGCTTCGGCGCCGAGCAATTCGGCGGGGTCAAGCGCAAACCAGGCTTCGATACCGTGTTGTTCCACTTTTTGCGCCACTTGCTCGAGCAATTCGAGCGAACGCGGATGCGGCGCATGAGTGTCTTTATGCACGAAGAAAGTCATCGGCACGCCCCAATTACGCTGGCGTGACACACACCAGTCCGGGCGGTTTTTGATCATCGCTTCCAGCCGCGCCCGGCCCCATGCCGGAAAGAACGCAGTGGATTCGACCGCTTGCATGGCGAGTGTGCGTAATGTCTCTTTCTGCGTTGCGGTAGCGGCGGTGCTGTGCAGATTCATGCCGATGAACCATTGCGGCGTTGCGCGGAAAATAATAGGTGTCTTATGCCGCCAGCAATGCGGGTAGCTGTGATCGATTTTTTTCAGGCAGAGCAAATGATTGCTGTTTTTGAGTGTCTCGATAACAACCTCGTTGGCTTTCCATACCGAAAGTCCACCCACCAACGGTGTGCTGGCGGTAAATTTGCCGTTGCCGTCAACCGGACTGTCGCTCGGCAGCCCGTAATTTTGTCCAACGAAGTAGTCGTCCAGTCCATGCGCCGGGGCTGTGTGAACCAGGCCGGTACCGGCTTCCAAGGTGACATGTTTGCCGCATATGATTTTTACCGTGCGGGGTTCAAACGGGTGTTGCAGCGGCAAGTGCTCCAAAGCCTGACCCTTGCAGGTGGCAAGCGTTTCACCGGTAAGATCGTAGCGCGTCAAACAGCTTTGCTTCAGCTCGCTGGCGAGAATGAGCAATCCTCGCGCCGTTTGGATCAATTCATAATCGAAATCAGGATGAACGCTGACCGCTTGGTTGGCGGGCAATGTCCACGGCGTGGTGGTCCAAATGACGGCGTATGCTTGTGTATCCGCGGGGATAGTGATACCGAAAATCTTGCTCAATGCGGCAGATGCTGATTTAACGGTAAATCCGACATCGATGGCCGGTGAGGTTTTATCTTCGTATTCGACTTCTGCCTCGGCCAGTGCGGAGCCGCAATCGATACACCAATTGACCGGCTTTTGCCCTTGATATAAGTAGCCGTTCTGATGAATTTTTCCCAACGCGCGGATAATGCCGGCTTCCGTTTTGAAATTCATGGTGAGGTAGGGATTGTCCCAGTCACCCAGCACACCCAAGCGAATGAAGTCGGCTTTCTGGCGTTCTACTTGTTCCTTGGCAAAAGCACGGCAGAGCTCGCGCACTTTATCCGCGGGCAAGTGCTTGCCGTGTTTTTTCTCGATTTGATGTTCAATCGGCAGTCCATGGCAATCCCAGCCGGGAACATACGGCGCATCGAAGCCGGCCAGTGTCTTACTTTTGATGATGATGTCCTTGAGGATTTTATTGACGGCGTGACCGATATGAATGTCGCCGTTGGCATAAGGCGGGCCGTCGTGCAGAATGAATTTGGGGCGCCCTTTGCTGGCGGAACGGATTTTCTGATAGAGATTCTTTTCCTGCCAGACTTTCAACATGACGGGTTCGCGGCTGGCCAGATTACCGCGCATCGGAAATGGCGTGTCGAGTAAATTGAGCGTTTTCTTATAATCGGTCATGAAAGTTACAATGAATTGTTTAAAGGGCGTTGCACATGCTACTGAAACGGGGTTGAGTTGTCATGAAAAAGCGTTTGGCTTGCGCGACATCTTTTTCGATTTGCCGGATGAGTGTGCCGATATCCGCGTATTTCTCTTCGTCGCGTAATTTATGCAGAAAATTCACTTGCAAATGCCGCCCGTAAATTTCCTGATTAAAGTCGAACAAATGCACTTCCAGCACGGGTTTGCCGTTTTTATGCGTTGTCGGTCGCACGCCCAGGCTGGCGACACCGGGCAGCGCCGTGGCCGGTGAAGACGGAAGGGCGCCGTATACCGAGACGGCGAAAATTCCCGACAGCGGCGGCCGGTTATGTTTCAATTGGATGTTCGCGGTCGGGAATCCGAGTTGTTTGCCTATTTTGTCGCCGTCCACAACCCGTCCGCTGATGCTGTAGGGTCTGCCGAGTAATCTGCCGGCTTTATCCAGATCGCCGCGAGCCAGCGCTTCACGTGTCGCGGTGCTGGAAACGCGCTGGCCGTCGATGGTAAAACTGGGCATCGCTGCAACGGTATAATTGTTTTCTGCCGCCAGTGCTTGCAACAGGGAAAAATCACCGGCGCGGCGCGCGCCGAAACGAAAATCATCACCCACCAGCAACCAACGCACAGCGAGTTGCTGATTCAAAATACGCGTAATAAACTGCTCCGCGCCGATTCGGGCAAAGTCATAATCAAAACGGCAGATATGAATGCTGTCGACTTCCGCTTGAATCAAACAGGTTAATTTTTCTCGCAAGCTGGTCAGCCGGGCGGGTGCTTGATCCGGAGCGAAAAACTCGCGCGGATGCGGTTCGAAAGTCATGACGCAGGCGGGAAGTCCAAGCTGTTTTGCGGCATTTTTCAAACGACTGAGCATGGCCTGATGGCCCAGATGAAATCCGTCAAAATTGCCGATGGTCAGTGCAACCGGTGTTTTAGCACCGGCAGGCACTTTTCGCCACGTATGCATGCGCCTGAATCCAAAAATTAGCAATTCTAACGTGTTTGAGCCTGTCAGGTCCAGCTTGCGCTGCGTTCTACGCCGATCGATTCCACGTAATTATAGATACTTATGGAAAACGCTGATTAATTCGGCGGACGAGATGAAGCACGAGGCGCACGGAACACAGCAACCGAGACCTATCAATGCGATAGGCGAGGATGCGAGTACCGCGCAACGAAGTGATTCGCTCGTAGCGCCAATTAATCAGTGTTTCCTTAACGGAATGAGTTGCCAGATGCAGAATTACGAAGACGATAGAATAGTACTCGCGCTGGTTTGTTAATTTGGTTATATTCCTGCTATCGTTTTTATATTGCAGTCAATAAATTGAAACATTCAAGTCAATTTCTCCAGCCAGGCGAAAGAGAAGACCGGATTCTACAGGCGCTGGCCGGAATGCTGGAGCATCCGCGTAGAGTTAGAATTACCACGGCTGCGTTGGCAAAGCATTCAGGGATCTCGGTATCGGTGATCTACCGCTGTTTTCCCAATAAGTCGAGAATGTTCGATGCTTTGATCGCGTTTATTGAAAAAACGCTGTTTGTATTGATCAATAAAATTATGCAAGAACAACAGTCCGGCGCCAAGCGGATTGAGAGCTTATTGCTGCTGCTGTTAGGTTTCTCGCAAAAAAATCCGGGTATGACGCGCATTCTGATCGGCGATGCGCTGGCGAATGAGGATGATCATTTACAATCGCGAATTCAGCAGTTGCACGACCGGCTTGAAGCGACTTTCAAGCAGGCGCTACGGTTCGCGGTCAATGAGCAGCAGTTGGAATTCGATGCGGATATAGCGGCGCAGGCGAATTTGTTCATGTGTTTTGTGATTGGCCGCTGGTATCAATTTGTAAAAAGCGAATTCCGGCGCGATCCGCTGGCGAATTGGGAAGTGCAACGATTGACCGTGCTGCCGGATGTGTTTCTGTAGCGCGGTGAATTTTCCGGTGGCTACGAGCGGCATACCGGACAAGCTGGATCTTTGCTTAATCGGATCGATCGCCAGTTCATGGTCAAACCGTCCAATACCAGCAGACGGCCGTTCAGGCTTTCTCCGATATTGAGCAAAATTTTCAGTGTTTCCGCTGCTTGCATGCTGCCGATGATACCGACCAAAGGTGAAAATACACCCATGATCGCGCAAGGCATGTCTTCCTGCTCTCCATCAACCGGAAATAAGCAGTGATAACAAGGATTGTCGGTATGCCGTAAATCAAATACGCTGATTTGACCGGAAAATTGTACCGCAGCTCCTGAAATCAGCGGCTTTTTATAGCTGACGCATGTTTGATTGATATCGTGGCGTGTACTGAAATTATCGCTGGCATCAATGACGGCGTCGGCTTGCGGAATCAATTGTGACAGTTTTTCCGCATCGACGCGTGTTTGGATCGCCGTAATCTTGATTCCGGGGTTGATCCTGAGCAGAGTTTGTTTGGCCGACTGTGTTTTTTCCGTGCCGATGACGCTGCTGTCGTGCATGATCTGCCGCTGCAGATTGGTAAGATCCACCTGATCGCCATCACAGATCGTTATATTGCCGACGCCGCTTGCTGCGAGATACAGCGCGGCGGGCGAACCCAAACCGCCTGCGCCGATGATTAATACATGGGATTGATTGAGTTTTTCCTGCCCCGCAATGTCGATTTGCGGGAGCAGGATATGGCGGCTATAGCGGAGTAATTGATGATCATCCACAAGCCTTGTGCGATCAGCTTTCGCTTTTCTCAGCGGTTTTTTTCTCAGGCGATGCGGTAATGCCTTTGAAGTAATTCAAGGCTTGCTTCAACAAGAGATCTTCCTCGGAACCGAATTCCATCGGTGCTTTATTTTTGTCTTTGTTTTTCTTCTCTTTCTTTTCTTTCTTCTCGCTGGCTGGTTTCAGTGCCGCTTTTTCAGCTTCGGACGCGGCTTTTTTCTCCGTTTTTTTGCCATTGGACAAATGCCGGTTTAAATCCGCTTCCCGCAAACGTTGATCATCGCCGCTGTCGGTTTCGTCCAGGACATCAGGGGTAATACCCTGCGCCTGGATAGATTGGCCATTTGGCGTGTAATAGCGTGCAGTCGTCAATTTGATTGCGGTATTGTTTCCTAATGGCAGAATAGTTTGCACCGATCCTTTACCGAATGTTTGCGATCCCATCACGATGGAACGTTTATGATCCTGTAAGGCACCTGCGACGATTTCCGATGCGGAAGCGGAGCCGCCGTTCACCAGAGTAATCATCGGTACCGTTTTAACTTCGGCAGGCAATCCTTTCAGATAATCTTCATCCGGTCCGCGCAAATAGTATTCCGGATTGGCGTGCAACTTCATTTTTGCATCTGGGCTGCGTCCTTCGGTGTAAACGACCAAGGCATTCTCCGGCAGAAAAGCAGCCGATACGGCAACGGCGCCGTTGAGTAATCCGCCCGGATCATTGCGCAGATCCAGTATTAAACCTTTCATGGTGCCGTTACTTCCGGCAAAAAGTGTTTTGATGGCCTGCGCCAGATTCTCACCGGTTTGCTCTTGGAATTGTGTGATGCGGATATACGCATAGCCCGGTTCGATCATTTTCGATTTAACACTTTGGATTTTTATGATATCGCGCACCAGATCGAAAACCAGCGGTTCCGTTTCTCCTTCGCGCACAATCGTGATTTTGATCGAGGTATTGGGTTTGCCGCGCATGAGCTTGATTGCATCATTCAACGTCATTCCCTTAACGACGGTATCATCCAGTTTGACGATCAGATCGCCGGTTTTAATGCCGGCGCGAAATGCCGGTGTGTCTTCAATCGGTGATATGACTTTGACGACACCGTCTTCCATCGTGACCTGTATGCCTAGTCCACCGAACTCTCCTTGGGTGCCGATTTGTAATTCTTTATATTCGTCTTTATCGAGATAGGATGAATGCGGATCCAGTCCGATCAGCATGCCATTGATAGCTTCGGTAATCAGCTTCTTGTCTTCTACAGATTCGACATAATCGCTCTTGATACGGCCAAAGACCTGGGCGAACGTACGCAATTCCTCGATCGGCAGAGGATGGATTGCCTCGATATTATCCTTCTTGGCAATAGCGGAGAAATTCAAACTGAGCATCATGCCAGCGATTGCACCAATCAGAATTAAACCTGTTTTTTTGATTACGTTACTCATTATGCTGTCTCCGCACTGGTCAAATTGATGTAAATGGCTGCTGTGTTCATTCTATTTTTATCCATGTCAACGGGTCAAACGGCTTTCCTCCATGACGAAGCTCAAAGTACAGGCCTGAATCGGTATTTCCGCTGCTATTTCCAACAGTTGCAATCGTATCGCCGCCGTGAACCGACTCTCCGACTTGTTTGTGAAGTGTTGCATTATTGCCATATAAACTCATATAGTCGTTTCCGTGATCCAGAATTATCAAATTACCGAACCCTCTCAACCAGTCTGCAAATACTACTCGGCCCGCGGAAATCGCTTTGACCTCACTGCCGGTTGGAGATTCTATAAATAAACCTTTCCATGTCACGTGTTTACCTGAGCGTTGACCACCAAACGTGTTTACAAGTTTCCCGCGCACCGGTAAATTTAATTTACCTTTTAACGTTGAAAATGCTGCGCCAGCAGCAGAGGCATTGGGGAGTTTACTGTTAATGACCGCATTATCGGATTTTTCTTGGACAAGTAATTGATTAATTTCATTTACTAAATTAGTTAAACGCTTCTCATCCTTCTCAAGTTTGCTTATTTCTTGTTGTTGCTGGCTAATCTGACCGGATACCTGAGCGAGTATCATTTTGTGCTTGGCTTTTTCTTGTTCAAGTTTTTTACGTTGATTGAAATATTCGGTTTGGTTGGCAGTAATTTCATCTTTCTTTTGGCGGCTGGTTTTTGTCAGGATTTCAATTTCATCTTGATTGTACTGAAGATTCTTGATGCTATTTGCGCGTGTTTCGGAAAGCTGACGGTAATAATAGATATCGCGGGCGATTTGATAAGGATCTTGCTGATTCAATACCAATCGCAAATAATCTTGTTGCTTACCTAAATATTGTTGGTAGAGTAAGCTACTTAACTGATTCCGTTCAATTTCAATTGAGTCGCTGATTTTCTTGTACTGCGCTTGCAACAACTTGTACTCTTCGACGGCTTGCCGGTCATGTTCGATGAGTTTAGCCATTATTTGCGCAATGCGATTAATCGCGCGCTCCGTATCTTGCAGTGCATCCGTTGTGTCTTGTTTTAGCGCTTCCTTGTTTGCGAGTTCCTTTTGCAGCAATTGAATGCGCTCGCGCAACAATTTGAGATTTTCCTGGTTGTTTGCATATCCCGATGATGTATAAAGAAAGAGGGAGGTTAGAGCGCAAATTGCCAGTATTGAACAAACACGCTTTTTATGGTTTGAATTAAACGTACTAACTTCCGGACAGATGAGATTTATTCGAAATAGTGAGCTGACCACGCGCATATTTTGAATAAATGATAGATAGATAAAATTTAAGCTGTGGATTTACCTTGGTTAGCCACGTTTTGCATTGCTTCCTGAATTTCAGTTGAGTTTCCAAGATAATAATTTTTAATCGGTTTCAAATTATCATCTAATTCATAAATTAATGGAACGCCGGTTGGGATGTTGCAGTTCAAAATATCACCGTCGGATATATTATCCAAATATTTAACCAGCGCTCGCAAAGAGTTGCCGTGTGCTGCAATAATAATACTTTTGCCAGCCTGAACTTGCGGTGCGATGACGGTATTCCAGTATGGTAAAAATCGTGCAACCGTATCTTTCAGACATTCAGTCAAAGGAATGTCGTCATGCGCCAAATTTTGGTAA
This sequence comes from Pseudomonadota bacterium, assembly GCA_018240935.1. Classification (GTDB taxonomy): domain Bacteria; phylum Pseudomonadota; class Gammaproteobacteria; order Burkholderiales; family Nitrosomonadaceae; genus Nitrosomonas. Next base: position 2,150 of record JAFEEV010000312.1, on the reverse strand, counting down.
CGCGGATCCCTGCCTGCATAACGGGTGTCATCGGCGGTTAATGCGGGTGGTCTGACATCGTAGCTGCGCCGCCAAATGAGAACTTGTTCGTCACCGTATTGCGCCGCAGTTTCCGCTTTGTTCAATCCTTGTAATGCGCCGTAATGCCGTTCATTCAAGCGCCAGGTATGCTGGATAGGAATCCACATTTGATCCATTTCATCCAGCACGATCCATAACGTGCGAATGGCGCGCTTGAGGACGGATGTATAGGCAATATCAAACGTGAATCCATGTTCACGCAATAGCCGGCCGGCATTTTGAGCCTCTTGTATGCCTTGGGGCGTCAGATCAACATCTGTCCAGCCGGTAAATCGATTTTCTTTATTCCAGGTGCTTTCTCCATGACGCAGGAGAACAATTTTCTTCATATTGACCTTTTGATAAAAAGGAGGTGAATTTTGAGTTTTTTTAAGCAGATTTAAGATTTTTCGTATTTTATTATATTTTTGCTGATAAACACAGCATTAGACCGATTCTTTCGTGCGAAAAAAGCGGTTGGTGTTTTTTTCACGAAAATGATGATGGTTTTTTATTTTTATTCCTGCATGAAAGTCTGCTGTGGCCTATAAAGCACAATGCTGCTATGCGCGCAGTCAAATGTCTGGAACCGGAGAATCCCTTAATTTTATAGTTTCTGATAAAATCAGCGACTCAAAAAATGGAACAAAATAAAGCTAATATGGAACTGTCATTATTTCAAGATCATTTTCTTCTCAGGTTAGAAAATATACTTTTCGTTATTACGGCTGTTATCAGCGGTTCGATGCTGTTATGGTCAATGGTAACGCAACGCGGAATCAAGGAAATCGATACGCGCACCGCAGTTCAGCTGATAAATTATCAGGATGCCCTGGTATTGGATGTGCGGGATGATAGTGAATTTGCCGCAGGCCATCTGCCGAATGCTAAGCATATTCCTGCTGAAAAAATCGAGGAGCGCTGGATGGAACTGCAAAAATTCAAAGATAAACCGGTTGTTGTGATTTATCGAGGCGGTATTCGATCTAACAATGCCAGCCTGGTTTTAAAGAAGAATGGTTTTTCCCAAGTGGTTAATCTGATGGGCGGCATTGATTCCTGGAAGCGCGCTGGTTTGCCAATGGTTAAACGATAGAGGAAGTCAATGCCCAGGGTTATTATGTATACGACAGGTTTTTGCCCTTATTGCAAAATGGCGGAGAGCTTATTGCGCGCAAAGGGTGTGCAGGATATTGAGAAAATCCGCATTGATCTTGAGCCGCAGCAACGTATCGAGATGATGGGGAAAACGGGGCGGCGCACCGTTCCGCAGATCTACATAGGCGAAAAGCATGTTGGCGGGTATGATGACTTGGCGCAGCTGGATCGCGCAGGTGAGCTGGCTGTTCTTTTGGCTGATTGATCAAGGGATTATGATTGATGCACTTGCGATTCGTCATTTTGGGTTTAATTTTTAATTCACTACTTGGATAAGGTCAATATGAGTGAGCAACAGCAACCGGTTTTTGCCATAGAAAAAATCTATGTGAAGGATTTGTCCCTGGAGATTCCCAATGCGCCAAATATCTTTCTAGAAAGAGATACGCCGGAAATTAATTTACAGCTTGGAACCAAAAGTCAAGGGATTGGCGAGGGGCTGTACGAGGTGTTGCTAACGGTTACGGTAACCGCCAAGATAAAAGACAAAATTATGTTTTTGGTTGAAGCGCAGCAGGCGGGAATTTTCCGTATCCGCAATATACCCAATGGAGAAATCGACCCTGTGCTGGGAATTGGTTGCCCTAACATTCTCTTTCCTTACTTGCGGGAAGTGGTATCGGATGTCGTGACGCGCGCGGGTTTCCCGCCGGTTATTCTCAATCCGGTTAATTTCGAAGCCATTTATCAGCAGAAAAAAACGGAAGCAAAGCCGAATTAACAAAAACTGCGGATACGGAGGTGAGGTTAGTCATGAAGAGAAGCTCGCTGATTCATTCGTGCTGGTTAAAAAGCAGAGTAAGTATCCCGCTGATCGGTTTTTTTCTATTTTTTCCCGGTTATGTCATCGCCGATATAGAGTTTTTATCGATTGCTGAAAATTCAGTTGTGATGTATGACGCTCCATCGCTTAGGGCCGACAAATTATTTGT
>JAFEEV010000311.1 GCA_018240935.1 Pseudomonadota bacterium | reverse complement strand
GCTGATCTAGCGCGGAAAATTTCCGGCGCAAATGGCGGGCGAGGAAATTACCAGTGTTTTAATACCCGGTTCCAGCGATAAAGCAGCCGCGCAAAACCGTTATAAGTATGATGCGCGAGTGATCCGATGACCGGTAGTTGCAGCAACCTTGCCAGCCAGCGTTGCTGCGGGGTTTTTTGCCAAAGATGAATAAATGCATCGAGGCCAATATGCAATTTGCCATTGCCGTCTTTGATATGCAACCGCTCACGCACCTGTTCCAGTGAATGGCCGGTTTCCGATGCTGCTCCCGGGCTGCCGTGCACATCCACCCATTCGACATCGTCAATTCCGCACTGCGCCATGCGCTGGCGTTGATCTTTTATTCCTGCATTGCAAACCGGGCAGGCACTGTTGTAATACACTTTAACGGGCATTCTGTAATCTTTCTCTAGGGAAGCTCAGAAAAACTACTGCGCTTGATCATGCTGTGTTGAAATCAGACTCAAAATGCTCATTTACATCTTGTAAACTGCGCTTTTTCTTCTGATTTCGCCTTGCCTGACCGTCGCTCGCTACCTTTTTCAGAGCTTCTCTAGGAAGCTCTGGGAAGGAATGGCGCAATGCTATCAGTTTACTGATATGAAGCGCGAACACCCGTTGCATTTATTCGGTTTTTGACACTATCAATGCAATTCCGGGTGCCGATTGAGAACCGACTGTAAGTCTTTCTGCAGATCTTCCTTTCTTCTATACCCCAACAGCTTATAAAAACAATATGCGCCTAAACCCAATGCGATAGCGGTTAAGAGAAGCGGAATGGGCGTCGGTATTTCCAGATACCAGCGCCACCATTCCAGACCTGCAAAAATGATAAAAATGGATGGGGCGATAATCAAAGGCAATACATCGTTATCGAGTATCCGATTGATTTTTTCTTGTGCAAACGCACAGATTTCTTTTAATAAGTTGTATGTTTGCAGCGGGGTTTTCTGTGTTCTTTGTTTGGTGATTCTGAGGCGTAATTTTGGCATAGGAATTATATTGTTAAAGTATGATTGTAAATATTGAAATTAGTTGAATCGGATCAAGTCTTTGATCTTGAAACCTCAATATTTATCGGTCGTGTGGCCGAAAAGTTTATAGTGAACTGACCTTTTGATTATGCAGAATAATCCGGTCAAAGAAGGAAAACGGTGACGAGCAAGCACCGCACAATTGAATTTAAATGCGATAGGGTCAATCTGGGATTGGATCGAGGAAATACACTATTGATGCCGGTTCAAAAATTGAACCGGATTAATTCACGCCTTGATTTCGGAATTTATTTTGCGTTTACTGAACTGAGCAAGTCCTCGGTTTCTTTTACGACGGAAAATCTCTTGCTCGAATGCCACATTGAAAAACAATCGGGTGTGATTCTATTGTTGCTGGGAGATCCAGCGTGTGGCGTAGCGGATTAGATCGGCGCCATCCTTCAGGTTTAATTTTGACCGGATATTGAAGCGGTGTGTGTCGATTGTTTTGATACTGCGGCAAAGCATCTGGGAAATTTCGTGGCTATTATGCCCTTGCCCGATCAAGTGCAAAACCTCAAGTTCACTGGAAGTAAGCGTGTTGATTAGATGCTCGGGTTCGGAGCTTTTCATAACCATCCGCTTTAGCAGCTTTTTGTGCATTTGCTTGCTTAGATAAACATTCCCCTTCAGAACCTCGCGGATGGCTTCGAGCAAAACCTCGCCTGGCTCGTGCTTCATGACATAACCAAGCGCTCCGGCGCGGAGAGCCCGTTCAGCATAAACCGATTCATCATGCATGGAAATGAAAAGTACAGGCAAATCAGGAACCAAAGCATGGATGTTTTTGATTACTTCAAGTCCTGATACTGTTTTCAGGGTTACATCTAATAGAATGATATCAATAGGATTATTTTTTTTGATGATTTCCAGAGCTTCAGTACCGTCACCTGCTTCGGCGAAAACTTCCATATCCGGTTCCATATTGATGAGCATGGCGAGACCATGCCGTAACATGGCATGATCATCAACGAGCATTACTTTTGCTTTATTTGTCGACATTTTTAGTGATTTGTGTTTTTAAACGAACTTCCGTACCGCCTTCTTTGCGAGCGAGAATTTCCAGTTTTGCACCCAATTCCTTCGCGCGGTACTGCATGATTTTGATACCCATTCCCGGTGTTGACGGATGATCGGTATCAATTCCCGTAAAACCGCAGCCATCATCGCAGATAGATAAACACAGTGTTTTTTCATTGGAGGTCAAGGAAATGGTCAGATGTTTTGCTTTACCATGCCGGATTGCATTATTCGCTGCTTCCTGGGTGATCCGGTACAAATTGAGCGCCGTGTTGTTATCGTTGATAATGTTAATATTATTTCCGGAAAAGTCACAATCGATATTATACGTTGTTGAAATTCGCGTGGCTAAAGTTTGCAATGCTTGGATCAAACCATTGGCTTCCAGTTCAAATGGAAGCAACCCTTGCGCAAGTTGCTTGATATGGATCACGGCTGTTTGCGTTTGAGAAGCAATGGAGGATGCCAGCATCGCTAAGTTATTATCGCCGTTCGCCGAATTGGAGATTTTCTTCTCCAATACCCTGGCTTGATACCCGATAGCTGCTATTTGCTGCCCGACATTATCGTGCAATTCTTGCCCAAGCGTATGCGCTTGTTCTTCTGCGACAGATACCAATGCTTGTTCCAAATGCCTGAGTTCAAGCCAGCTTTCCAGATCACTGGCAATCGCACTGACCAGTTTCTGTTCTTCCGGCAGACGAAAGGGTTTATCTTCCGAGTAAAAAATACTCAAGTGACCGCATTCTATTCCATTGATAAAGATCAGCGATCGCAAAACCGATTTGCTCTGATAAATTTCCTGATCAAGCCCGGAATCAGTGAGGTTTGTGTCTGTTTTGCTGTTAACATGCGGTTGGTTAATATGATTCTGGCTTTCATTTCTGGAAGTGAAATGTTTGTCGTTAACGTCAATGACCGCAGTGGCAATTTCCGGATATTGCAACGCTGGTATTAAGTATTTGAATATACTAAAGCAGACATCTTCCAACGAGAGCTCCACCCCCATGCTGCGCCGTATTTCATACAGACAGATGATTTCTTTCAGGCGGGCATGCAACAACTCATCAACTTGTTTGCGTTCCAGCCATAGCGCCAGATCGCTCGTGATGGCATTGATCAGCCTTTGTTCTTCCATGATTAAAAAAGGCTTGTCCTTGGGGTAATAAACGTTTAAATGGCCGCAAGCCTTACCATTAATACAGATTTCCGATGTCAATTGGTGTGTAAAATCCCTCGTCTGAGGTACGGGGGAAATGTGTTTTCCATCGAGATTGATTGTGATCGAAGTGTATTCCGGGTGCTGCATTGCAGGTATTAAAAACTTGATAATATTCTGGCAAGCTACTTCTACCGATAACTCAAGTCCGAGGCTGCGGCGAATTTCATAAAGACATGTGATTTCTTTTAAACGTTCTCGTAACTCACTTTCCTTGCGGCTTAATTCTATCGAGTATTGCTCAGCCGTTTCTTTAGCCTGCCGGGCTTCTTTTTCTGATTGGATGAGCTTGCGCACAAACCAGTTCAATAACAATATTTCAGCACTGATCAGTGCCGCCAGATAAACAATGATATCTTTCAGCTTTTCATTAACCGGTTTGAATAATTCTTCTTCATCCAGCTTCAGGATCATGGTGAGACCGATGGAGTGCAAAGAAGCGTAAGCTTCAATGACCGGTACTTGACGATAATCGAAAGTAGCGGCTACGCCACTTTTCTTGTCAAGCGTATAGTTTTTTGACGGCACGTTTTCATCAGGAGCCAGATGCTTGAATTTGACACCATCAATCTGGCTGATCAAGCAAGCCATTTCATGTTTTCCCTTTTCCGGTTTTGCGCATAAGATGAACTCACCCGTTTCACCGATCGATCGCATTCCTCTGAACCGGCGCGTCACTTGCGGCAATTTGACTTGCGTCGTGATACTGCCGATGCGGTGTTTATCTTGATCGAGTACATCATTGGTTGTGTGCAGAATAAGCTCTTCATCCCATATCAAGAGCGTATCTTTGTTTAACCGGAGTACTTTTTCACTGTTGGAAAACTGACCCACCTGCGACAGTTTTTTGCCTTGCTTGTCATGCACGACAGCCGCCGAGAAACCTGCTTCGGGTAATGAGTTGACATTTCGCACCAGATCGTGCAATGCATTATGGTTGTCCGGTTCGGTGCTGAGTTGTTGCATTGACTGAACGATAAACGGACGCAGCGATAGCGCACGCGTATCCGCCAATCCCTTTTCAATTTGCGATTCCAGTAAATGCGCCTTTCCTTGCAAGGCGACCGCCAATCCTCTCCCCAGTACCGATTCTATTTCCTGACGCATGACGGTATACACTGTGATGCCCGTGGTCAGCGTAAGTCCCAGCAACAATAAGCCGCCTATAATGCTGATTTTGCGATCATCGTGTGTCAATGACAAATTACTCTCCTTACTCGGGTTCAATGAATTCAATAAAGTATATTAGAAATGAAGAATATTCATTAAATTTTCGGCGATCGGATCATGCGTAGACAACAAGCGATCTATCAGTATTATAGATACCTTCATTGCGTTATAATCCACGGTTTAATCCGTCAACTGATCTAAAAATGCTGCAAGGTATTAATCTCGCATGTGTCCGTGGCGACCGCGAGCTGTTTAGAGATGTCAATTTTTCACTTAAAGCGGGTGGCTTGATGCAAGTGCGCGGTCCGAACGGCAGCGGCAAGACCAGTTTATTGCGCATGCTGTGCGGATTGTCCAATCCGGCTGCCGGTGAAATTCGCTGGGGTGATGTTTCGATACGTGACATGGATGGGGAATATTACGCTGCGATGACCTATATCGGTCATTTGAGCGGAACAAAAGACGATTTGACGGTCCTTGAGAATTTACGCATTTCCAGTGCGCTGGCGGGTTTCGAGATCGGAGCCGGTCAAGCGAAAGAAGCGCTCAGCCATATAGGATTGCGCGGCAGGGAGGCGTTGCCGGTCAAGGTATTATCGCAAGGCCAGCGCCGCCGTGTTGCGCTGGCGCGCTTACTGGTATGCAAAACGCCCTTATGGATCCTGGACGAACCTTTGGTTGCATTGGATGTGTCGGCGGTAAAATTGATCCAGGAATTGCTCGAGCGGCATTTACAGGAAGGCGGTATGGTGGTGATGACGACACATCAGGAAATCGAAATCACAGCGGCATCAACCACGCAATTACATCTGGCCTGATATGTTTATGTGGATAATCAAACGCGATCTTCTGCTGGCGGTACGGCGCCAATCCGATGTACTGACCACACTGTTTTTTTTCATCATCGTGGTAAGCCTGTTTCCACTCAGCGTCGGGCCGGAAATGAACATGTTGCGCACCATGGCGCCCGGTGTGGTGTGGGTTGCCGCCTTGCTGGCTTCGATGTTGTCGCTGGGACGGATGTTTTCTAACGATTATCTCGATGGCACATTGGAGCAAATGCTGCTGTCGCCGCAATCGTTATCGCTTTTGGTGCTGGGAAAGGCTTTTGCGCATTGGCTGGTGACTGGCGTACCGCTGGTATTGATGGCGCCGGTTCTGGGTATTCAATATGATTTGCCGGCTGAAGCATTGCTAGTTTTAACGTCGGCCTTATTGCTGGGCACGCCGGTTCTGAGTCTGATCGGTGCAATTGGCGCAGCGTTGACGCTCGGGTTGCGCGGCGGCGGTGTGCTGGTTTCACTGCTGGTGCTGCCTTTATATATCCCGGTGTTGATTTTTGGCTCAGGCGCTGTGGAGGCCAATATGTCCGGGGTTGAGTTTAGCGCGCATCTGTCATTAATCGGCGCATTCCTTTTGGTGACAGCTGTTTTCGCTCCTTGGGCAGCTGCTTGGTCGCTGCGTGTTTCATTGGAATAAGGCGGATTTTTGCGCTGCCTATTTGGTATCGATTTAGTATAGAATTGGCGGCTAAAATTTTTTAGATTGAGCCGGAACTGAAATTTAACGTGCAGAATTATAAAATTTAATATGGCTATTAATTGGTTCAAATATTCTTCTCCAGCCAGTTTTTATTCACTGGCAGGGAAAATGATCCCGTTATTTGTTTTTGCCGCGGTGATACTCTTAGTGGCGGGACTTTATGTCGGTTTTTTTGTTGCGCCAACCGATTTTCAGCAAGGTGAAGCGTACCGGATTATTTTCATACATGTGCCCGCTGCGTGGATGTCGATGTTTCTTTATGTCGTGATGGCATTCTGGGCGGGCATCGGCTTGGCGTTCAATACCCGGCTTTCTTCCATGTTTGCGTCTGCGATCGCTCCGACCGGTGCGATGTTCACCTTTATTGCATTGTGGACCGGCGCATTATGGGGAAAACCGATGTGGGGAACATGGTGGGTTTGGGATGCGCGGCTGACTTCCGAATTGATTCTTTTTTTTCTGTATATCGGATTTATGTCATTGCAAGCCGCAATCGACGATCCGCGCCGCGCCGATAAAGCGGGTGCCATCATTGCGCTGGTCGGTGTCGTGAATGTTCCGATTATTTATTTCTCGGTGCAGTGGTGGAATACTTTGCATCAAGGGGCATCCGTCAGCGTCAATC
>JAFEEV010000310.1 GCA_018240935.1 Pseudomonadota bacterium | reverse complement strand
CCATGAACATTTTATCCAATGGCGACACCAACTTAACTACACCAGCGTAATAGCCAATGATAACACCCACAATCAACAGATAAAGGCTGGTGCCGGTTAAAATTTCGTGCATCAGCTTACCCCATTGAGTTTTTTCTCCACCAGCACCTGCGCGCGCCAGAATGGTGCCGGTTACTAATGCAGGAATTTCCATCAGCGCCATGATCAAAACCATATAACCTTCAGAAGGCTCGTTCTTGGCTGACAAAAAGGCGACACCTACTGCAAATGTCACCGCACTCACTGAGCCATAGTGCGCAGAGATTGCGCCGGCATCCGCTTGGGTGAATTTACCGATGAAACGCAATATTGGATAAGCGGTCAGCGGAATAAGCGCTGCCAAAACAACCATTGAAACAGCGATGGGCAGTACTTCCATAATTTCGTACTTCGCCATTGATACGCCGCCTTTAAAGCCGATGGCGATCAAAAGAAAGAGACTTAAGCTTTTATACAGAGCCTCGGGTATTTTCAGGTCAGATTTTATGACCCCTGCCAAAACCCCTGCGACAAAAAAGAAAACTACTGGTTGTATAGTAGTCATGCAACACTCCCTATTTTATTGATTATGTATATATTTTGGTTTATGAAAAATTCTTCTTCAGCACCAATCAGAGTATTGCAAACTCGGAACTAAAAATAGCTAACCCCAGAAGTCATATGATTTTTGGGAGATCCAATTCTTGAACCGAGATTCTATGAAACGTAACAACTTGGTTGAAGTATGTGACGATCAGAAATACCCTGCTTAGACCTGAAACCCGTGACTGAATTGCCCTTCACGAGGAAACGTTAACATAGGAAATGTGAAGAATTCGTGAAGACAACACTTACAATTTAACAGGTTATTCAAGGGAAAATGATGTGAAAAGTTGTCCCTTTTCCTGGTGTGCTATCGACTTCAATCGTCCAGCCGTAGTGATTGCAGATTCGCTTAACAATCGCAAGCCCTATGCCTAATCCTTCGCCTTGCGAAGAGCCGCGGAAGAACCGTTCATACAGCAAAGGTAAATAAGCCGGCTCTATTCCTATGCCGGTATCGGATACGGAAAGGCGTTGATTATTAAATTCAATTCGGATGTAGCCTTGCTGAGTGTATTGCACGGCATTACGGATCAAATTCATTAATGCGGTATGCAATGCCTGCCGGTTGACGGTAAGAACGACATCGGGCGCTATCAACACTTCAAAAGTGAGATTTTTCCGGGCGATTTCAGCGCAGATCGGATCCGCGGCATCATATACGCACTCCGCAACAGCGACAGTTTCCATAACACCCAGCGCTTGCTCGCGCGCAAGGAACAATAACGCTTGCAATTGTTCCCCCATGCGAGTGGCGGCAGACTCGATCATTTTTATGCGGTGATAAGCTTTAGCAGGAATATCGCTATCCGCGGTCAATAGCTCGCAACTGGTGAGTATGGTTGTGATCGGCGTTCTTAATTCATGACTGATATTCGCGGTAAATTCTTGCTCACGCTGCAGCATGCGCTTGATGCGATTCTGATAATCGTCGAGTGCCCGGGCCAGTTGCGCAACCTCTTCATCCATATCCTGTTGCGCCAAAAGGCCAAACTGGACATCACCGGGTGCTAACCGGTTGACTCGTTCCGCCAAATCCGTTACTTGCTGAACCAGAACTCTGGCGAGTAAGTAGCCGACAAAAAAAGCGATCGCAACCACAACGAGCCATGACAATACAATCAGCAATCTGAGTTCATGCAAACGTTGCTTATGCAGCGTTATCCGATAGGCAACCACAAATTTCACCTCGCCGATCGCATGCACCAGAACGTGAAAATCCTCCGTTCCATAATAAATTCTGTGATATTCGGGATTAAGGCCGCGTAAATAGGCAGGCAGGCGAAGTTCTTCCTCCATATTGCGGACGACGTAGCTTTTCAGGTGCGAGCCGACTTGGGAAATAAAATCGGCGTGTTTTTGATAACGATGAACAAGATGATCCATTTCCATTTTAATCACTTGTTCGATATGCGCTTCCTCGATGTTATCGGAAGCAAAATAGAGAATGATGCATAGGGTGCCGACAGTAAAAATACTGAATGTCGCCAATGCGACAGCGACCCGGTAGCGCAGGCTACGTTCTATCGGAAATCTGTGCACGAGAAGTTAAACAATAGCCAAGACCGTGAACGGTTTCTATCGGATCATAGCCACCCGCTTTGGTTAAAGCGCGCCGTAAAATATGCATGTGACTGCGCAATGTATCGCTGGTTTCCTGGACATCCTCCCATGCCTCGAGTTCGAGCTCTTCCCGGCTGAACACCTTGCCTGGTTCGCTCATCATCAGCGCCAATAGACGGATGCATTTGGGCGGAAGCTTTACATTTTTGTTTTCAAAACGTATGGAAAGTGTTTTGGGATCAAAAGAAAGTTTGTCGAATTCCAAAGTGCGATTGGCAACCTTGCCAACATGCCGCTTATGCATTGCCAGCAGGCGCGCTTCAACTTCCTTCAAGGCAAAAGGCTTGATCAGATAATCATCCGCTCCTTGCTCAAAACCGGCCAATTTATCTTCCAACGTATCGCGCGCCGTCAGCATTAGTATTGGTGTATCAATCTGCGATTCCTGACGCAATTTGCGGCATAACGTCATACCGTTCATGCCGGGCAGACCCAAATCTAGCAAAATGGCATCGAAACGTTGTGTCACTGCAAGATGAAGTCCGGCGACACCGTTGACGGCAGCATCCGCGGTATGCCCGCGGGATTCCAGAAAATCGTAAAGATTGGCGGCTATGGCCAAATCATCTTCAATGATCAATATGTGCATAAAACTACCTGCAATGATAATTCAAATGTAATCAGTCCGTTACAGTATGAAATTCACGACTTAAGGTATGAACGGCATCCACCAAGGCCGCGGCATTTTCCGGTGGTGTAAACTGTGAAATACCATGGCCTAAATTAAACACATGTCCGCTCCCTTTACCATAACTTAACAGTATCTTGGCGACTTCTTTGGCAATAACCTCGGGAGAAGCGAAAAGCACCGACGGATCAAGATTGCCCTGCAACGCAACCTTATCTCCCACGCGCCGCCGCGCATCGCCAATATCTATCGTCCAATCCAATCCGACCGCATCGCAACCTATGCCCGCAATAGCTTCCAGCCAAAGACCGCCGCCTTTGGTGAATACGATGCTCGGGATGCGCGCGCCGTCATACTCCCGCCTCAATCCGGCAACGATCTGTTGCATATAGCGTAACGAAAATTCCTTGTAAGCATCGTGTGAAAGCGCCCCGCCCCAAGTGTCAAAAATCATCACCGCCTGCGCACCCGATTCGATCTGCGCATTGAGATAAGCCGTCACGGCTTGCGCATTCACATCCAATATATGGTGCAATAATTCGGGACGCTGATACAACATCGTTTTAATTTCCCGGAATTCCGTACCGCCCCGCCCTTCCACCATATAACAAGCTAGCGTAAAGGGGCTGCCGGAAAAACCGATCAATGGCACGCGATTGTCCAATGCCTTGCGGATTTCTGAAACTGCATCCATGACATAGCGTAAATCCGTAGCGGGATCCGGAACCTTCAACGCGCGAATTTCCTGCTCTTCGCGCAACGGATGTTTGAACATCGGCCCCTCGCCCTGAGCAAAATACAGCCCCAATCCCATGGCGTCAGGTATGGTTAAAATATCCGAAAACAATATCGCGGCGTCCAAGGGAAAACGAGCGAGAGGTTGCAGCGTGACTTCGGTCGCAAATGCCGGATTTTTGCATAAAGATAAAAAATCCCCGGCACGCGCCCGGGTTGCATTATATTCTGCCAGATACCGTCCGGCTTGGCGCATCAGCCAGACAGGTGTGTAGTCAACAGGTTGTTTCAGTAATGCGCGTAGAAATGTATCATTCTTAAGTGTTGTCATTAACAAAGCCTACAATTTTATTGTTCTTTTGAAAGGTTGCCCCTAGCCAGGGTCAGGTTTTCTTTCAAACCTCAATATTACCAGTGAATAACGATCGCGTGTATTGTTAATCCGGTAAAAAAGCCGGAACAGCAATAATCACTGCCCCTTCAACTTTCCGCGATTGCGAATAAGCGCTGATATTCCTTAATCGCATACCGGTCCGTCATGCCTGCAATATAATCCGCAATTGCCTGATGGCCTTCCTGTTCGAATTTTTTCTGATACTTAACCGGTAACAGCTGTATCTCCGCACTAAAAGCTGCAAATAATCGCTCAATCGTGTGGCGTGCCTTATTGCTCATTCGTACGACACGAAAATGCCGGTACAAGTTATCGAATAAAAATTTCTTCAATTCCTGTTGTTCTTTTTTTATCTGCGGGCTAAAACCGATTAAAGGCGGTGCGGTATGCACATCCGCGAGATTCACAATCGCGGCGTCCCGGATATTGTTGGTACTTTGCCGGATCAGATCGGTCACCAAGGTATTGATCATACTGCGCACCGTTTCATACACCATTCTGCGCTCCGGCAACAATGGGTGCTTATCCTGAATTTGCTTCAGATGACGGGAAAAAATCGATACTTCTTGCAGCTGCTGCAGTGTAATCAAACCCGAGCGCAAACCGTCATCCACATCGTGATTGTTGTATGCGATTTCATCGGCGAAATTGGCCAATTGCGCTTCCAGCGAAGGTCTTTTATGCTG
>JAFEEV010000030.1 GCA_018240935.1 Pseudomonadota bacterium | reverse complement strand
CTTGCGTTTGTTCGAATACTCAGCGTCGGCAAAGGTTATCTGTTTCATGGGTTGGCTCTGAAGGGGGAAATACCTGTATTTTGCCAGATCAATCACCGTTCGGCACTTTTTCAGAGTTTCCTTAGCGAGATCACGACATGTTCATTCAAAGGAAGAAGCATCTGATTCAATCTCGGAATATCCCACCTAATACCCTAATAAAAATTCAAATTTAACTACATTATTCTCTTTTCCTTAACACCCGCAAACACCCAATTTGCTTGAAATCCCCCCTTGATTCGTTTAACGTCTCGAATCACTGCCAATCGATAAACCGGATTTTCCATCAAGGGTTAGCGCTATGTTCAATTTAGGTTCCATGCTCAATCTGGGTTCGACCGATCCGGTCATCGGCCGGGCGAATACGATTGTGACTTGCTCGGCGGCTGAGTTATTCCGCTTTCTCGGGGACGGTTTGTTCGACAATTATCCGAAATGGTCGCCGGAAGTGAAAGAGCTGGAGCAGTTGACGCCGGGGCCGGTCCGGCTCGGCACCGAAGGGCGGCAGGTGCGCGTCGATCAAGGGCGGCGCTCGGAGTCGAAGTTCAAAATCTCAACCTTTGAGCCGGGCCGGCGCATTACGCTGGTCGGCGTATCCGATCCATTCCGCTGTACCTACGAGTTGCAGGAAATCCATCCGGATCAATCGACCCGCTTGACCTTTTCTTTTGAATTGCTGGAAATTCTTGCGATCATGCGGCCCTTTGAAGCGCTGGTTCGTGCGGCCATCAAAGACGGCGCGGAACGGACGGTGCAAAACATCAAACGCTTGGCCGAGGCGAAACCGGTATGACCGTTATCGGCTGCCATTCTTCATTTAACCGGATGATCGCGCGCGGCGTTTCTTATTGATCGTTTAACGCCGAAGGAGAACCCATGACTGACAATATTTCCTCGAACATTCAAACGCCGCGGGCCGATGACCGGCCGGTTTGGGATGTGATTTTTGCCGTGTACGGCTATCCCGCGCTGCTGCTGGCGCACCGGCTGAAGCTCTTTACGCTGCTGGCGGATCATCCGCGCACTTTGCCGGAGATTTGCGATGCGCTCGGTATCAAGCCGCGCCCGGCGGAAGCGATTCTGACCGTCGCTACCGCGCTGGGTTTCTTGTCGCTGCAACAGGAGCGTTACGCGCTGACTGCGGTAACAAAGGAATACTTACTGCCGGCAAGTCCCAACTACTTCGGTTTTCTCTGGGATCTGATGATCGACAATTATCAAGTATGTTCCTTCGTCAGCCTGGAGAAAGCCATTCTGACCGATTCGCCGCAGACTTACGGCGGCGGCAGCATTTATCAGTCGCACGAAGAACAGATTGAATTGCTGCACCGTTTCACCAGTGGTATGCACAGCATGAGCATGGCTTCGGCGCTGGCTTGGCCGGAGATTCTGGATTTTTCCCAACACCGGGTGATGCTGGATATCGGCGGCAGCTCCGGCGCGCATTCGATCGGCGCGGCTCTGCGCTTGCCGCAATTGCAAGCGATCGTGCTGGATTTCCCGCAGGTGTGCGAAGTGGCCGAGGGGTACATTGTCGAATATAACCTGCAAGAGCGCGTTAAAACCTGCGGCGCCAATATCTGGAACGATCATTGGCCGTCCGCCGATCTGCATTTTTTCTCCAACATGTATCACGATTGGCCGCCGGAAAAATGTCATTTCTTGACTGCAAAAAGCTTCCGGTACCTGGAATGCGGCGGGCGCATCGTGATTCATGAAATGTTGTGCAACGACGATAAAACCGGCCCATTCGCACCGGCGGCGTTCGGCATGATGATGATGGGCTGGACCGAGGGCAAGCAATATTCGGGATTGGAGTTAACGGCGATGTTGCAGGAAGTCGGCTTCACCGAAGTTCAGATCCACAAGGCGTTCGGTTACTACAGCATCGTCACCGGCCGCAAACCTTGAGTTGATGCGCTTGAAAAATTAACAGCCGGTATCGATCTGCCCGGCCAAGTCCTTTGCCAACGCCAGCAGTAACGGGGCATTTTCCAGCCCGTCAAGGAACCGCTGCGGAATCCCGGACAAACCGGCCTGCGCCCCAACCAGTGCACCGGTCAAAATAGCGCGCGCCAAATTTTGCCCGCCGCCGTTGACCGCGTGCAGTACCGCGGCCTCGAAATCGTGACGGAAGCGGGATGCCAAATAATACGCAGCAGGGAGTTGATGATAGATGGCGCACGGCATTCCGTACACTATCGACACTTTCCACGCCGGTTCGATCGAAATTGCCGGATCGGCGGCAGCTGCGGCGATGCTCGAAGGCGTCAGCAATGCATCCGGCGAGGCGAAGCGCCCGGCGCGCGGCGGATCGGGATCCCCCGGACGCGGCGGCTGCAAATCATCTGTTGTGACGGCATGAAACGGCAATTGCCCGGTTTTAACCAACCGCATCAGCTTGCCGGACAAGGCATCGTCCAGCGCATGCCCCTGCACCAGCATACCCAGCACGGCGGCATAAGCCACCGTCATCGACAGCACGGTATCGTCGATTTGCGTCAGACGCGCGTTATTGGCGACAGCGACAGCCAATTGGCCGGGTTGCAGCGCGTAACGGACGGCAATGGCCAGCGTGCGTTCGATCGCTTCGGTGGTGTCGGCATGCCCGCCCGTTTGCCCCCACGGCAGCCGTTGTTCCACCCGGCAGCGCCAGGCGTGCCGGATCGATTGGCTGGTATAGCCGCCCGGCCCGCACACCGGTGTTCCGTCGAGTAGCGGAAACAGCTCTTCGTCCAAGCGGCGGCAGAAATCGGCTTCGTCGTAGCCGTGGCGGTCAACGAGGGAGCGTAGCATCAAGGTAAGGATAAAT
>JAFEEV010000309.1 GCA_018240935.1 Pseudomonadota bacterium | reverse complement strand
ATTCCTGTTCCAGGCTCCCAACGAGTTGGGTCATGGTCACCCTGCTATTTCGGTACAGCGCGTGATCCACAGTAGTCAAGAGATCGAAGTAACGACTGACTCGGGATCGAATGGGGTCGGGATCCAACGCTTCAGCTAGGAAAATGAAATCCCATTTTTTTTGCCTCGTCTTATTAATGATGTATTCCCACCCCTGTGGAGGAAGGCCTTGTGCAAAATCGGCTCGAATACCGTCCAACTTATTGCCCGTTTGGCTCAACCAATACGGAAAAAGGTACGCGAAATAATGCCAGACATTTTCGACTTCAAAATCGTAGCCGCCAGCTGGATCAAGGTCAGTATACAAAAGGTCCCGTTCGTCCTCGGCACTTCCTCGCCTGGTATCACCGCGACCTCGCTTCGGCCCGAGTGAGGAATAGTCACCAAAAAACCAATCGATCCCTGCGTCATACCACTGGTGCTCTCCAAGGCGGTCAGTGGGTGCATAGTCGGCAAGATCTTGCTCATTGCGAGCATGGCCACGGTAGTCTGAACGACTGGTACTCCATGCAGAACGTGCGATCGCCACCCGCTGGTTGGCAACGTTCGGGGGCGATAGGCCGAGATCGACTGCTCCCTGCCCCACCACAACGTCCCGACCGGCATGGTTCAGTGCCACATCGATGAAAACGTCCAATCCGAGATCATCTGCCTTGTTTACTAAATACTGAAATTCATGCAGGGCCGCATCCGCAGTACCAGCAGCAGATAATCGCTCACTCACCGACCAATAGTCTCGGGTGGCATACGGACTGCCTGGAGAATAGTTCGGGCCTCGCTGCCCCGAATCAGGATTAAGCCGCTCTTGGCTATTGGGAAAGATGGGCATCAACCACAGCGCGTTGAATCCAAGCGTCTGCCGGATGAACGTTAGATTGAACGGGTCATAGCCATCGTGGTCATGATCAGTAAAATCCTCGAACGTACTGCGCTGTTGGGCTGCCCCCCCTCACTTGCTTCCACCACAAACGGATTCGCTTCATACATAGCGAGATTCAGGACTTTACGCGGCGAAACGACAATGGCACAATCGCGCTGCAACTGACCGCCTGCTCGAAAATCGTTGTGCCATTGCCAGGGGCCATGGCCAATGCGAAATCTCGCGGTGAGTCGATAAGCTCCAGTTCGACGTGCGCTGAGAGTAGTCTTGTACACGTCATTAGATCCTGACCGACCCACATGCGTCATGGGGAAGGTCATATAATAGCTCTTTGCTTGGCCAGCCTCGTCAGCAGCTTCCCATACCTTAGCGTGATCGCGCCGATTCACATTTGAAAAGACCTCAACCTGGACCTCAGAGGCCGGATGCCCGTCAGCAAAGACCTGGACGGTAACGTCGAACGGTATGTCTTCATTTTTCGCTTCGTCGACAAAGTAGTGAACCATGCCGTAATTACCTGGCCGACCATTAGGCCAAACGCGCTCATCGCGAATGGTGAGCTCACCCATCCAGGGTGCCGCCTCGGTTATGACGGCCGCCCACAAAGTAAAGCAAACCATGGCAAAAAACTTTTGGCGCAGCATGCTTCTCACTTTCACTCAGGTAGTTTAGAAGCACTCTTATTCCAGAAGTCCTGACCGAGTCCTGCCTATTCCCTGGGAGCCAACATTACGTAGCTCATCGGCGGAATCCAGACTTCGACATATCCATCGTTGTTGCTGGTTTTGTCGGTTACGTGAAAGGTAAAATCGTGGAGTTTGGTGTTTTTCCATGACGTCTGTACCCATTTATTGAACCACTCATCTGACTGATTGATAGCAGCCAACAGATGATCCGCACGCTCAAAAATCAATGTATTTTGATCCTTATACCGATTGATGTAGTCCCCTTCGGCCAGGTGTTCGTGAATCCAAATCAAATTATTAATGGCGGAATCGTTTAGGAATACATTAAAAAACAAGGGATAGCCGGGATACGCGGAAAGGAAGGCGTACGCTAGCGTACGGTTCGGGGGAGAGGCCTTATCGTGATTTTCGACAAACGTCAGCGCTTTCGTGCCATTGATGACCGCATACCCGGCGCCATCCAACGCAGCCAGATTGCCCCCAAGTTTGAAATTGTTGTAGATCGCCGTGTACAGCATTTCATCGGTGACTGCCATTCCGGTGTCGACATAGGACTGCAGTTCGCCCAAATTGTTTCGCGGCACTTCCCCAAAGTTATACTTGCCCCACGAATTAACTCGATTCACAATGAAGTCCTTCCAAAACCAACGAGGCACGTGTCGCGCGGCATCCCAGCGATACCCATCGAATCCCATCTGATTTGTCTTCACCAGAAAATCAAACAGCTTGCCTCGCACATAGTCTGATTCCTGAGCCAAGTCTTCATGTCCTGCAAAGTCACCGTTTTCCACCTGATTTTGGTCATCGTAATTTGTGATCGCCCCGTTATGGTGAAAATCATTCTGGCCGAAATACGGGGGATAGGAAAAACTATGGCCGGCACACATATGATTTAGCACCATATCGGCGTAGATCTGCAGCCCCCCGCTATGCAGTGCGGAGATAAGTTCGGCCAATTGCCGTTGAGAACCATGAGAGCTATCAAAGTTGGTGAAGTCCTCTGGGTTATACCCGATGCTGAAACCGCATGACCGCTGATGTGGAGATATGAGAATCGCGGTGTACCCGGCAGCCTTAATTTCGCCCAAGTGGTCCTTAATAAAATTCCAATTCCAGGGAAAATGTGCTTCATCGCCTGGATCGTGTTTCAGCTGAAGTATAACGCCCGCATATGTTGAAGGCGGTAAAACCACTGCCGATAAGAGCGCAATGTTGAAGACCGCAATACTAATAAACCGTACCGACCACCGTGTCATATATATGCTCGCGATTGTGCTGATTCCTTAGTGTTAATGTGTCGTCAACGCTTTTCATATTGGCGCACGGCCAATACTTTTTGCGTCCTTTCGAAGCGGATTCTAACATCCGGGAGGGCAATGTTTATCGATGAGCTCCAAGGATACATTCTTTCCAGCCACGAGCTGGTATCTGGCCAGGCTTTGACTTGCCATGACCGGAGTCGGCTGCATCGCCAACGTTTGATTCATGATGCAATTCGCCCTGATCCTAGTGGTGGGGAACGCCAATTGCAGCCCATTGCAATTTGACTGCGCCACTTGAGCAGTCTGAATTGCGCCCCACAAAACGGAATCCGGTGGAGCT
>JAFEEV010000308.1 GCA_018240935.1 Pseudomonadota bacterium | reverse complement strand
TAGCGCCTTTGCGAACACAGCGGTAAAACCGCTTGGTCAGATCAATCAGTACTTGCGCATCAATGGCGAATTTCTTGGCAGTTATGAATCCTGGAATTATTTCCGCCCGGAATCCGCGGTCAACAACAGCTACGATTTGTGGGTAGTGCGCTCCCGGCTCGGTTTGATGCTCTCCAGCGCCTACGCGGACGGTTTCGCACAAGCGCAATACAGCGGTTTGTATGGACTCCCCGCTGATGCGGTTACATCGTCGAATGGCCCATTGGGACTTGGCGCGGCATATTTTCTGGCGAATCAAACCACGAATGCCAGCAACGTTTTTCTGAAACAGGGATACATTAATTTTAAGTTCGGCGCACTAGGGTTACCGGGCGCTTCAGTGAAAACCGGCCGTTTCGAGTTGATCGAAGGCATGGAATACAATTCAGGCGTCGAGAAATTCGATGCGCTCAAAAGAAGGCGGCTTGCCGAGCGCTTTGCCGGCGGGTTTAACGCCATTTATGTCGGGCGCAGCTTCGACGGTTTCTCGGCGGTTTATGACCGGCCCGAGTTCAATCTGACAGTTAGCGGCGTGCGCCCGACGCAGGGTAATCTCACCGTTCAAGGGCAAAAAGAAATCGGCGGCATCAATATGCTGTATGCCGCGCTGACCAGCAAAAAAGACAGCCTATTGCCCGGAACCGAGGGCCGTTTGTTTTATTTGTACTATGACGATCAGCGCGACACGCGGGTGGTCGATAACCGCCCGTTGTCCGCCAGGCCGTTGTTGAACGATGAGAAACTCAGTATTCATACCGTCGGCGCGCACCTATTGTCGCTGCATCCGTTCGAGTCCGGCAGTCTCGATGCGATAGTGATGGGCGCGTATCAGTTTGGTAATTGGACCAATCTAACGCATCAGGCCTGGGCCATCGGCGCGGAAACCGGCTATCAGTGGCACCGGCTGCCGCTCAAACCCTGGCTGCGCGCGGTGTTTTACCGCAGCTCCGGCGATAGTGACGCGCGTGACGGCCGCCATCAGACATTTTTCTCGGCGGTTCCGAGCGGGCGCTTGTATGCCAAATTCCCGTTTTTCAATCAGATGAATATTCAGGATATTTTTCTTGAAATCATCGTATCGCCCGCAGCCAAAACACAAGTCAATATCAATCTGCACCAGTTGTCGCTGGCCAATGCCAACGATCTGCTCTACGGCGGCCTGGGCGCGGCATTGAAATCGGGCGCTTCCGGGTATTCGGGAAATTCCGCTCACGGTCATGGCGATATCGGTCAATTGGCCGACGTCGTTTTTACGCACAACTACAGCAAGCATCTGACCTGGCGGCTTTATTACGGTTATGCCTTCGGCGGCAGTGCGATGAAAAGCATTTTTCCGGGCAAAAGCGACGCCAGCAGTTTTTTAATCGATTTTAATCTGGTTTTTTGAGAGAGATAAACGATGTCCCTAATGCTAACCGCTGATGATCAGTGCTTGAGTGCCAACGAAATGATCGGTGCGCTGGAATCGATGTTTCGCCGCATGGAAATGATCGATGCTTTTTGCGCGCATGATTTTCCTCTTTATTCGTTAAGCGATACCGATGTCTGGGCGCTTTCCTCCGGCGGCTCCTGGATGGGAGGATTCTGGGCGGCATGCTGGTGGTTGCGGGCAAAAATGACCGAGTCGCCCGGTGATCAGCGCAAAGCGGGCGCGATTTGCCGGCGGCTGGCGGCAAAAATACCCGCCGATTCCGGATACCGCAGTCTGATTTTCTGGTACGGCGCAGCCTTGGGGGATATCTGGTTTCATGACGAGCAGGCGCATGCGCTGACACAGGAGTCGATTGCCGCGCTAGCGCGCAGTTTTAACCCCAAGTTGAACTGCATCCCGCTCGGCACCGCCATGGGCGGCTTTGCCAAAGGCGATCAATCGATTGCCATCGATAATTTTGCCGCACTGGTTCAATTGCTGTGCAGCAGCGGACAGAATCTTCATCACTACATGGCGCAGCATCATGCGGAAACGGCAGTGGCGGCATGCCGCCGCGATAGCGGTGCATTTCATGCCAGCGCGTATTTCGATGAGCGTGGATTTCTACCGGAAGATCAGGCCGGCGCATGGTCGCGCGGCCAGGCTTGGGCAATGCTCGGATTAAGCCGGGCAGCGGCACGCTGGGGAGAGCCTTATTTAAGTCATGCGAAAGCAGCATGCGCGTATTGGCAAAGCTCCCGCCCGGATGACTTGCCGCTTAACCGCCTGGATCAGAAGGAACAATTCGAGGACCCGTCGGCGGCGGTTATCGCATCGCTGGCGATGCTGTCGCTGGCGCGTTTGCTGCCCGATGAAAAAAATTGGCGCATCCATGCTCACCGCCAGATTAGCGCGGTCATCCGCAGCCGCTATTTCACTGCAATCGGGAGCGGTTCAGCCGATCGAGCGAATCGGCACAACGAATCCGCCGGGGTGTTCTGGGGGTGTTGCTATAAAACCGGACAGAATCAGGAAGAATTGGTCGAGTCGGTCTGGGGCAATTTCTTTTTGATGGCGGCGCTCGCGGTGCTGACAGGCTTTATCGATCCCCATCATTGTTAGGAAAGCTCTGAAAACCGCTGCGCCCGGTCACGCTGCGTTGAACGTTGAAATCAGGCTCTAAATGTTCGTTTCAGCGCGCGCGGGTAATTTTTTAAGGAATGCACATGGAACCAAACAGATTATCAAATCGAACGAGTGACTGCTTACGCTCTGCGCGCGATTTTCTTGCTGCGGTAACGATCGTTTTATTTTCTGCCGCACCCGCGCTGGTGCAAGAACCGGCGTCTGCATCGTTACTGCTGCATGCCGCGCGGGTTTTCGACGGCAATGAAATGCACAACGGTTTGTCGGTGCTGGTAAAAAACGGACGGATCGCTGAGATCAAGCCGCGCGCATCGTTTAAGACCGATGCTGCCATGCAGATCATCGATCTGGGCGATGCGACGTTGCTGCCGGGGTTTATCGAGTTGCATGCGCATTTGTCTTATCAAAAAATAGCGGCGGATACTGTCTTGAAGCACGGCATTACGACAATCCGCGATTTGGGCGGGCCGGTGCATCAGCCGTATGGCGGAGAAGGCGATTTGCGCGTACTGACTTCGGGTCCGATTATTACCGCGCCGCACGGTTATCCGATTGTTAACCTGGGAGCGGCAAACATTGCAATCGCCGTTGCCGGTGAGGAGGAAGCGCGCGCGGTTGTGCGCAGCCTGATCGATCAAGGCGCGGTTGTTATCAAGATTGCGCTCGAACCAGGCGGCGAAACGGGGGCGCCTTGGTCATCGCACCATGGCCATGCGCACCACGATTCGGCGCACGCCGGTCCACATGGCGCGCAGGCAGCTTCCCATTCGCCGGCGGCCTGGCCGATGTTGCCGGAAGCGATCGTCAAAGCCATCGTCGAGGAAGCGCACCGGCATCGGCGCAAGGTATCCGCGCATGTGGCGGAAACGTCCGGTGTGCGGATTGCATTGAACGCCGGTGTCGACGAATGGGCGCATATGCCGTGCGACGCGATTCCCGAATCGTTGTTGAAACAGGCCAAAGCGCAGAATGTCATCATCATCGGCACGCTCGATACGTTGTCGAAATGCGCCGGAATTACGCGCAATGCCGCGATCTGGGCGGAACTTGGCGGTGAATTGCTATACGGCGCGGAAATTGCCCATCCCGACATACCCTGGGGGATCGACGCTCAGGAGCTGATGCTTATGATGCACATGGCGAAAATGGAATTGCCGGATGCCTTGCGCGCTGCGACAGCCAAAGCCGGGCAGCATTTGGGAGTGCCGCTGTTAGGCACGATCCAGCCCGGCGCGCCGGCGGATTTGATCGCTATTCAAGGCAATCCGGCGCAGCACCTGAAACGCCTGGAGTATCCCGGCCTGGTGATTTCCGGCGGGCGGATTGTTGTCAATCACTTTGTTTCTGCGGATTAATACTGTGTTCTAGTTATTACGCTTAATTTCCTGCAAAACCCGTTTCTGCCGTCAGCGGTTTTCCGCTGATGCAGAGAGATATTTTTGTCTGTAAATATTGTATAACTCATTGTAACTGCGACAATTTACCGCATTGACCCAGGTCCGGGATTGATCAATACTGCCGCTACGTTGGCCAACGTCGGGGGGCGCGAAGTACTCGCCTGTTGCTAATTGAATACTTATAGGGTCGTTTATGAAAGAACTCATTAAAAAAAATACACTGAAATATGCATTACTGCTTGCCGGTATGACATCGCTGCCGGCAATGGCGCACATCGGTTACGGCGGCCGCGATTTTGGATCTTTTTCCGGAATTGCCGGGGAGTCGCAGACTCGTTCGGGCCAAGCGGTTACCGGTAACTTCGGCTGGATCGACGGCACCGATGCGGATTGGGGCGATTCCCATCGATTGCGGGCATACCGGTTCCACCTGGACAATGATGCCGATGTGAAAATTTCATTCCATGATCAAGTTTTTGGCACCGCGCTGGGCGGCATTAATCCCGGTTTTTCGCTTTACAGCGGATTGGCGCATCTCGCCCCGTTCAAGGCAGATTATGATACCGCAGCCGGTTCTATCGCCATTCGCGATGCGGTGGGTGGCGTTGGTTTGACGGAAGGCTCGTTCCGGGCGCTGACCAATTGGAGCATCACCAACGATAACAACGATCCGGCCAGCGTCTTCACGTATATCGGTTCCGCATACGACGGCAGCGTGGATTACGGCGCGGGCGTGATTCCCG
>JAFEEV010000307.1 GCA_018240935.1 Pseudomonadota bacterium | reverse complement strand
GTTGATGTTCATGATGTGCTGCACTTCACGATTGATCGCATTCAGTTTGTTCTGCTCGGTGATCGTTGGGAGCTGCGCAATACCGAATGGATAATTCCGGTTCGCACCGGTTTGTGCTTGCACATGCTCGACCAGAGCTAGCCCGTCGACGACATTGCGCGCTTCTACCGCGCTTATCGGCTCGTTGCTGGCGGTTGCGGTGGTCGATAGCCGGTCACCGGCAAGCGGGAATTGCTTGCGCAAATCGAAAATGATGCTGTCGAGGAACAAATCACCGGCATCGTGCAAACCGCGCTCCAGATAATAACCCAGCAGCGCCGAAAGGCTCTGGCCGTTGCGCATGCCGTCGATGACGTTCATCGCCAGCCGCACGCGCTCGGAGGTGAGATTGATCGCCAGACTGTCGGGATTTTTCGGCGTGGCGTTGGCCAGATAACCGTTGCGCAGTACGGCTGCGGTAACGGCATGATTCAACGAAGGCGCGTGAATGTAGCCGAAATTCTTGTCGTCCGCGGTCAACGGCGCTTGACCGGGTTTGTTGAAGATTTTATCGAGCTCGTCCGTCAGTTTGACCGGCGTCAGATTTTTGTTTTCCGGCCGGACATCTTCCAGCCAGCCGTAAGCGCCCAAGTAGCAGCCATGCGAATCGGCAGCGCTACCGCTATCCGGCGCCACGCCGGATAGCGGTAGCGTTTGCCCGGCAATTTGCTGCATGATGTCCAATTGCATATTCAGTAGTCCCAGCCACCAGGCGTCGAGACGGTAGCTGCAGCAGTCGATATGTTCGGCGAAAATCCGTTCCAGGCGAGCTGTCGGTGTGTGCTGCAAACGCTCCAGCGCGTTGATTTGGGTATTCAGGTAAGGATTGCGCAGCGTCAGGATTTGCGGAATGAAATCGCCGATTTGCACATTCGGCTGATGGGTGATTGCCGGTTCCGCTTTATACAGGTACTGCCAAGGACTGCCTTTATCGTCTCCGGATTCCTGAATGTGCATGAACTTCGGCTCGCGTTTCGCCACGGAGAATTGCTGCGGATTGAGCACATTCGCTTCCAGATGCAGACGCAGGCTGGTGTCGAGGTAGGACAAATCGAGCGCATGATGCAGCATCAGATAGAGCAAGGCAGTTGGCGGTTTTTCGTCGATAAATCCTTGCTGCAAGCGCAGGGTGTTGTGCGACTGGCGCGCTGCGGCAGCGAGCCATTCGAGATAATTCGAACCGCCGGTGTGATAAATCCGCACCGGATTGAATTCGGACAGCGCTTGATCGTCGATCAGCGGACCTTTCAGCAGGTTGGCGGCGAGCGTGAAGAATTTGTTCAGAATATCGGGGATCTTGTTGTTGTCCTGCGCCGAGTAGCCCAGTTGCGCCAGCAGGTTGAGGCCGCTCTGGGTGTAAATCAGCGATGTGATTGCGGCGTAGATCGCGCCATTGATACCGGACGTTTTATAGCGGTTATACAACTGCTCGGCGCTTTCCGCGTAGCGTTGATAAAACTCGACCGACGCGGGATGCAGCCCGACAATGTCGAGCAAGGCTTGTTGCGGATCGGTTTGCGGCTTGCCGACGTACGCTACCTGCGGCAGCAGTGAAGTCCAGCGCTCATCGGTTTTCTTGATGAGTGCGTAGAGCCGGGATAGGAACAGAAAAGAACCGGAAATATGCGGCTCCAGCCGGTCGTTGTTGAACAGTTTGCGATTGATCCACGCCAGGCGCGAGAACGGTGTGGCCGGCAGAATGCCGTACGGTTGTTTGCCGATGCGGATGGCTGGCAGCGTGCCGCGGCCGAGCACGTAACGGTTGAAATAGTTGCGCGTAGCGGTGATGGTGTCGTCGCTGAATACCGGCTCCATCATCTGATCCATGAAATAACCCAATGTCGCCGGCCACAGCGCTTCGTTCATCGCCCGGGCTTCCATCTGATCGCTGGCGTAATACTGCGGCGATAATTTCAGAACGGCCGGGTCGACACCCAGGCTGTTGGCCAGCCAGCGGCCGTCTTTGCGCGTGCGCCAATCGGCCGGATCATCGTCGGCAGGGTATTGGATAAAATAATGATCGTAACTGGCGTCGGCGTCGCTGAACCAGGTGTAGCCGCTTTCCTGATCTTCGACGTTATTGGTCGGCGCGCCCTGCATCAGGAAACTGAATCCTTTGCGGCTGCGCTGATGGTGCTGGATCAACTGCTGCAATTGCTCGCGGCTTTTATCGACATCGGCGCTGAGCCGCACACCGAGCACAAACAGCCGGTCGAAGCCGCGTTTTGCCTGGACATCGTTCAGATTAATCTTGAACCCCATCCCCTTGGCGACCGCTTCGTCAAAATCGGTGACCCACTTCATTTCATCGGGTACGATCAGTTCGTCGTCTTCGAGACGCAGTTGCTGATCTTCCGGCGCGTTCGGATTGGGTCCGACGATCAGTTCCGAAGGCACCGGACGGCCGATATGCAGCAGCGTTTGTTCCTTACCGTTGAAGCCCATCACCACGAACCGTTCCGGTAACAGCGCTACGCGCGCCGGATTGGTCCAGGCTTGTAGTTGCGTATCGATCCCACTGACGACGGGTAATTCCAGAAATTCAACGCGCACGTTGGTGATGGTTTCAGGTTGCGCCGGTTTGACGTTCAGATTCTGCGGCTGGTACAACGTGACGATTTCCTGCGCGCGCGCTTCGCCGAGATCGTTTTTGAGTTTGGCATACGCTGCATCCAATACCGTGGCGTCGTTATTGGCGTTGAAAACAGCTTGCCAGTATTGCTGCACGAACGGTTTTTCGGCTGCGGGCAGCGGCTGTTCCGAAACGATCACCAAAATATAATCGCCATCCGCTTTGACCGGTTCTTCAGCCAGATTCAGCGGTTTGAATAATTGACTCAACCAATACGCCCGCCCCGCGCCATGGCTTTTGACCAGCGCTTGCCACGCCGAGCGTTTTTCGCTGTCGACACCGCCCGCTTTCCAGATATTGGCCCAATAGACGCGGGTGTTGCTGATTTCGACTTCGGAAGGAATTTCTTCAAAAGTGTCGACGCTGATGTCGTCCGGGTAGACGCGCACCCATAACTGATCGGTACTGACATCGCGCCCGCCGGGGACGGTGACTTTTTTGAAGCGCGTTTCGATGCGCAGCGGAAACAGCAGGATCGGGTGAAGATCGTTCAATTGGCCGATGTTTTTGGTTGGATCGGAGAAAGTCTCGAACAACGATTCCCGGTCGATCAATACCTGGCGGTTCCGCTCAAGCTCGGCTTGCAGCTTGACGGTATCAGCCCGCAGCGCTTCTTGCTCGCGCAGCAACGCTTGTAATTGTTCCTTGGCTTTGCCATCCGTCCGGCGGCGCATCGCTGCGATCAAGCGCCCGGTTTTTTGCAGCTTCTCGTTGGCGGTGAACCAGTTCAGCCGGCTTTTCCGGTGTTGGCGGCGTGCTTGGTCGATCTGCTCTTGTGTGTCTTTAAATTGAGTCATAAGCCATTTCTGTCGGTTGAGATTTTGTACTTATGTAACCATGCTTAATCGCGCGGCAGCATTTCGGCAGCATGCACGCCGACCAGAACCGGTGCCTGAAATAAAATGTAAGCCAGTTCCGCCGAGTTGATATTGCTGGTCCAGCTTAATAAATGATCCTCTTTCCATTGCTCCGCTTTTTCCTGCGCGGTGCCGCCCGGTGCTGTGTTCGGCAGACTGCGCGCGGGTGCAGCGGCGATGTCGATAAATTCGCCATCGCTGATACCGGGCGCTACATCCGCCCAAGCCAGATCGTTCCAGACCTGAATGGGGTCGGTGCTTTCGCGGCTGATATCCAGGCCGAAGCGCGGTTCGCCCGGGCGTTCCTTGATCACGAAGAACCAGCCCGGCTCGTCGTCGACCTCGGGATTGCCGCGCGCTTCTTCCTCGGTTAAATCGAAACCGAAAAAGTAAATATCCGGTTTGACTTGCGCCTCGTACAGCGGCGTTTTGATCGGCACGCTGTCGTCGAATACCCGTTCGGTGTTTTTGTTCGGCACCGGATTGGTAGCGCTGATCGGCTGCCATTTGGCTTTTTGCGCATAAATCACCGCATTCGGGTATTTTTTCAGCAATTCGCCGCGAATCACCAATACCAATTCCTCTTCGTTTTCGAGGCCTTGTTCGCGATTATCGTGCTCGCCCAGTTTGGAGAATCGTGACCAGCGGTGAATCGGCGGGATATCTTTCAATTCCTCGCGGCGTTGTTTGCTGTCTTCGGCCGGACTCAGGAAACCGCTGACGTCCCAGAACTGCCGGAAGTAGGAGCCGCGCTGATCGGTCGGATATTCGCGCCACAACAACTCGCGCGCGAATTCATGATTGAGGCCGACCATGTACGACTCGATGAACGGCTGGTTGGTCTTCAATAACGTGATGGTGTTTTGTCCGATGAAATTCAGGTTCGGCACAAACAACTCGGTGGATTTATCGACCAGCGGTTTGTACATCGGGACATCGAATTCCGGGTACGCCATCGCTTCGACAAACTTTTCGCCGATCAATCCGATGATATGCGGCGGTAATAGGATGTTGCCCAGCGTCCATTTCGGGATGGTAATCGCCGGATTTAGTTTGACCAGCGTATCCGTCGCCACTTGGGCGATATTCACCGGTACGGCTGCGGGAATGACACCGGCTTGCAGGCCGTTTTGCAGCAATGTGTACGAATCTTTCAACGCTGTTTTAAAACGGCCCGATTGCGCATTATCGGCTGCCCCGGCGGTTGCCGGTTGTGGCGGATTGGCCGGATCCAACGCCAGCGGATTCAGTTCCGGCGTCAGAACAAAATTACTGCTGGGCGGCATCGAGTCGACCGCAGCCGGTGTTTGCCCGGTTTCAGCTACCGAATCGGCTTGATTCATTTGCGTGATTAAACGCTGCGCAGTGCGGTACGCCCACAATAATCCCGCGCCAATCGCTGCTGCTACGGCCCAGATTGCGGCGCTGGCGCCGATCACCGCGAGTACGATCACGAGCAGCACAATCAACGCTAGCAAGAGGTAAGGGATGAACGGATAGCGTTGCAGCAAATTCAGCAACCAGGATGGCGCGTTTTTCGGTTGCGCATCTTGCGACAGATTGTCCAAGGTGAGTAACGAAGCAGGCACCACATGCGGCGGTGCGGCGGTGACGATGCCATCGTTGACGCGGGTAATCAGATTGTTGGGATGAACGCGCTCGTCAAAAGCCGACAGTTTCTGCAAGCGGCCGTTCGGACGCAGCATGCGCCGCAGCGGTGCGGAGGTC
Source organism: Pseudomonadota bacterium (assembly GCA_018240935.1). Lineage (GTDB taxonomy): Bacteria > Pseudomonadota > Gammaproteobacteria > Burkholderiales > Nitrosomonadaceae > Nitrosomonas. The sequence continues at coordinate 974 of JAFEEV010000307.1, read as the reverse complement.
AGCGCGGGCGTGACCGGGCTTTGTTTGATTTGATGAAAGACGGTCACGCCTTGACTGATGACGCGTTTTTGCACCGGCGCCGTCATGAATAGAATTTTGTCGTGACTGATTTGCTGCAATGGCAGCACTTGCTTTTGATACCAGCTGTTGGCCGTGATCTTGGCCAGTTGCGCCAGACGGATTTGCCGGTTGGCTTCGAGCACATCGCCGACCTGATCCCACGCCGCATCCATGTATTCTTCCTGGTTGGCGATGATGACATCGGTGCCGAAACCGGCAGCGCTGCGCCAGCGCGGATCGAGGTTGAGCTGGTGCAGCCAATTTTGGTTGTTGGGCGCATCGCTGCCGTCGGCTTCTTTCAGCACGCGATTCCGCAACGCATGCCAGCGGCCGTAGATCGGCGGTGTGATCAGCGGATCGGGATCGGCCTGGATGGCATCCGGCAGATCGGTGTTCTGGTGCGCCGCATCGGCGGCAAGGCGGGCATAGTCGTCGGCCAGATTCAGAAAGGCCGCCAGTTCCTGCTGGAACACATGCGGATACGGCTGATCCCAGTTTTCCCACTTGGCGATTTCCTGTTCAGCCTGGTTGCTGAGCGGTGCAAGCAACGCGCCGCCGAGTTTCAACACACCTTCGAGATCCGGATTCTGGATGCCACTGATGTTGGAACCGGGATTCTGCACATCCATATCGCGGCGGCCGACGCGGCTATCCGCCGGTTTCGGTTCGAGCAGCCGCACCAGATACTCAAAATCGCCTTGCGAACCGGTACGGAAGAACCAGCGGTAATAAAACGGAAACTGCGTCGGCGCCGCGCGGCCTTCGCCCCACGCCGAGAATGTCGCGTGCGGCGCGTCGTCGGGGTTCATCCCCAGACCAGCCAAACGGCCGGTTTCAAAGGTGGGAATCAGAAACGCATGATAGCGCTCGTTTGGAGTCAGTTTGCGCGGGCAGACGATGCGCGAATAGGCTTC
>JAFEEV010000306.1 GCA_018240935.1 Pseudomonadota bacterium | reverse complement strand
GGGTTATTATCTGGAGCGCGGTTTGCACGATTCCGGTGATTTGTTCCTCGACAGCATCATTTTCGATTTGCGCAAGCAATTCCCGCTCGCCGGTGACCGGCTATCGGCCACCGCAACCGCCAGCAACACACCGATCAGTGCCGTGGAAGCGCGCAATGTCGTCGACGGTCTGGCGCTGATCGAACACGTGCAAGCACAAACCGGTGCGAACCGGAATTATCCATTCGGTATTGCGCAGCTCCCAACGATCACTGAGCAGAACAAACTGAATGCGATCAATCGTGAAGTGCAGCACATCATGAACATCAACGATGCTGTCGCCGATCTCGCGATGGCTGAGGGCGTATACCAAGTGGTGCGCGGCAACTACGAGCGCGCCGCCGGAACGCTGGATGCCTTCAGCAAGGGACATTTCCCGCCCATTCCGGAAGTGGTGCAAACGCCACGCAGCGGTGTCACGTTGACGCACCGGGTCGGGTTGCACTTGCGTGCCGGATTGAATCCCGCCGATGCCGCCAACAGTACGCCGCGCGCCAAAGGCGAACCGGCCGTCAATCAATGGCTGACGCAACTGCTGCCGCCGATGAACGACATTTTCTGTAGCGTCGATTATTACCATCAAGGCAACGCGCAACAGCAGCAACAAACGATCAGCGCGCAGGATTTGGGCTTGCTGGCCATCGACCTGATGTACATGCTGTCGAGCGACCAGCAGCAAATGACCGCGCTCGACGACCGCATCCTGACGCAGGTTTATGCGATTCCCGGCGTGCGCGTCGATAGCGATATCAAAATCCAGTACCGCGGCAAATTGCCTGGAAAATATTCGTTCTTTGAAGTGATGCCGATGCTCAACGATCTCAAAGCGTTGATCACGCAATCGCGCCCGATCAAAACCACCGATGTGAAACTGCCGAACGAAGCATCGCAGCAAGATGACGGTGTGGCAACCATCCGGATGGAGAAAGTCACCACGGTGCGCGATTTACTGTTGCCGCAACAAACGGCCTTGAATGCGCTGAAAACACAAATCGATACCTGGCTGAACGACCCTGATCCGGCGGTTGCGGAAAGTAATGCGCTCAACCACCTCGATGAAATGATCAACGGTTACTTGCCGCTTGCACACGCACTCGGTCAATTCGGTCTGACCGGCGCGGCAACCGGTTTTGTGTACGATTGGCGGCGCACCCAATTCCTGGCGTTGCTGGAGAAACTGCAAAGCATCGTTACGCGCTGGCAGGCGGCACTACTGGAATTCGAGCAGCGCATCACCGATTTCGCCACGCTCGATCCGGCAATACCGGTCGAAGACAAAATGCAGTATCTGATGCAAGCGGCGTTATTGATTGTGACCGAATCGATTCCGATTCCGGCGTCGAATGACCCAAATGATTTGCTGACCACACTGAATACCACACATAAAACCAGTTTTCAGAACAGTCTGACCAATCTTGAAAATCTGCTGGCAAGCGCCAGTCAGGCCGGCGCGTTGTATGCGGCGCTGCTGGCCAAGGAGAGCGACATTGCTTTGCACGACACGCAGGCATTGGATATTACCGATAATAAAAAAACCATCGTCAGCTTTGCACAAACTTTGCAAGCCAAAGTGACGGGGTTGGCGGCGGATATCGACCAACGCCTGGCGGCGGCAAACGGCCTGATCACCGGTGACGCTTCAGCCACTGCCGAGCAGCGCATCGACGAATTGACGCGTGCGGTCCGGCAATTGACACATGAAGATTTTGTCATCCTGCCCGAGTTCAATTTGAGCGCCGCGCATGGCGGCGAATGGCAGCAAAGCTACGACGATCGCGCGCAATTGCTGAATTATCAGAAAAATGACCTGGGTGTGGATTTTCCCGAAGACAATTGGCTATACGGCGTCGCGCGGGTGCGGGAAAAATTGCAGCGCTGGGAAAGCGTGATGCAGTTCGGCGAAGCGCTAAACAATGTCAGTTTGAGTCTGACGCCGTTGCAGTTTCCGTACCGCGCCGATGATCATTGGCTGGCGCTGCAATATCCCGATACCCAGCCCGGCACGAGCGAACCGTTCGTGATCGACAGCGACAAATTGCTGTATACCGCGCATTACGCCGATACTTTTGCCCAGAACGCCGCGATTTGCGGGTTATTGCTCGACGAATGGACCGAAGTCATTCCCACCAGGCAGGAAACCACCGGATTGACGTTTCATTACGACCGCCCCAATTGCGAAGCGCCGCAATCGCTGTTGCTGGCGTTACCGGCCAACTTCACCGGCCATTGGCAATGGCAGGATTTGGTCGATACCCTGCACGAAACCTTGGATATGGCAAGCAAACGCGCCATTGAACCGGCGCATTGGAATGAAACCGAATACGCCCGCTTCCTGCCCGCCGTGGTTTCCTCGGTAACGCGCTATCCGATCATGATGGCGCTCGATCTGGCATTCAATAACGCGGTGCAATTCAAAACCAACGCAGAGAATTAGCCATGAACGATTTTATTGCGATAAAAAATATCCAAGAAGTACTTGAGCGCAAAGTCCTGCTGCCTACGGTCGTACTGTGGAACCGGCTGGAAGGACGGCCGCGCACCAAAAATTTCATCCGCGCATTGCGCGCCGAAGTCCGCGATCCGTTGTGGATGCTGTGCAAACAATGGCAAACCGGGGAATTCAAAGGCGACGACGCCGGTTCGCCGATCTTCGCCAAGGTGCATATGGCTACTACTGAATTGACCAGATACCAACCGGGCAATGCCGCCGCACAGGATTTCGACCGGTCGGCGCCGCTGGAAGCGATCGTCGAACAACGGCCATTGCCTTACAACACGCAACAACACATGCTTTCGTTGGATTTTCGTCTGTTGATGGGGCGGCAATGGCTCAAGTATTTGCAATCGGCCGGTTTATCCGCGTTAAAGCCGCAGTACCTGCAACATTCCGGTTATCGCATCGCCGAACCCGATCCCGCCAGCCGCAGCGATGCTTTCCTGACCGCGCATCCGGCCGTTTGGCAGAGCTTCTCGGCGCTGGCGGGACGCGCCATGGACGGCGCCAATCTGTATTTTTATCTGAAAGCCGATGGCTCGCACCACGCTTACGACGACATCACTTTGACGAGCGACGGCGATAAAACCCTCATCGATGGATTGGCCGTCAAGTTTGTACAATGGTACGAGCAATTGTTCTATCAGCCGGATCAAGGCCAAAACGACGCCTGGCTGCCACAGCAACTGGAATATCAGTTTGCGGTAGCAGCACCGCAACATGGCGCGGCAAAAGTCATGACCGCCGAGGAATACTATCAAGGCCGGTTGGATTGGTACAATCTGGACGTCGATCCGGCCCGGAAAAGCCTGGGCGGCGGCAATGGCGGTACGGTGGAAGGAAGCGCCACGCTGTCGTTCTTTCCGACCGCGATTCAATTCGAAGGGATGCCGAATACGCGCTGGTGGACGTTTGAAGAAGGCAAAACCAATTTCGGCGACATCAAGCCCGATACCACCGATATCAACAAGCTGCTGTTGATGGAATTCGGATTGGTGTATGCCAACGACTGGTTCCTGGTGCCTTTCCAATTGCCGGTCGGCAGCATCGCTAATGTGCAAGGCCTCGCCGTCACCAATGTATTCGGAGAGAGGATCTGGGTCACCGCATCGGGTTCCGGCAGCGATGAAAACTGGCAGCGCTGGGCGATGTACAACCTTACGGTCAAAGGCAGCGATGACGTGCGCGCCGATACCTCGCTGCTGTTATTACCGGCCGTGCCCAAGATTCAGGAAGGGAAACCGGTCGACGAGCTATGGTTTGTACGCGATGAGGTCGCCAATATGGTGTGGGGAATCGAAAAG
>JAFEEV010000305.1 GCA_018240935.1 Pseudomonadota bacterium | reverse complement strand
GAATAAAGAAGCGCACGACTTCGGGTTGGTAGAGTTTCAGAATCTCGCGGACGGTGAAAAAATTGCCTAACGATTTCGACATCTTTTCATTGTCGACGCGCACAAAACCGTTGTGCATCCAGTAATTGACAAAAGGATGATCATGCGCGCCTTCGCTTTGCGCGATTTCATTCTCGTGATGGGGAAACTGCAAATCCTGCCCGCCGCCATGAATATCGAAATGAACACCCAATAATTGTTCGCTCATGGCCGAACATTCGATATGCCAGCCCGGACGTCCCCTGCCCCAAGGTGATTCCCAAAACGGTTCACCCGGTTTCGCCGATTTCCACAGCACAAAATCCAGCGGATCTTTCTTATTCGAATCGATTTCCACGCGCTCACCGGCGCGCAGATCATTCAAGGATTTGCCGGACAGTTTTCCATAGCTGGGAAAGTCATGCACGGAATAATACACATCGCCATTTTTCGCTTGATAAGCCAAGCGCTTTTCCACCAGTACATTGATCATGGCAATCATATGCTCGACATACTCGGTTGCGCGCGGTTCGTGGCCCGGCAACGCAACGCCCAGCGCGGCAGAATCCTCGTTCATCGCCTGAATGAAGCGCTGCGTCAGCGCTTCGATCGGTTCGTTATTGTCCTGCGCGCGCTTGATAATCTTGTCGTCGATGTCAGTTACGTTACGCACGTAATGCACTTCAAAATCATTGGCCCTGAACCAGCGGACAACCGTATCGAAAACCACCAGAACCCGCGCGTGTCCTAAGTGGCAATAATCGTAAACGGTCATGCCGCAAACATAAATTTTTACCTTTCCTGGCGTGATTGGAACAAAATCTTGTTTTTCCCGGGCAATTGAGTTATAAATTTTGAGCATAAGATCAACAGATAAAATTGTGGAATTAACGTTCTTCTTGATAGAATCCGGTTATTCCCGCGCTATTCGAATAGTCCGCGAGTATAACATAACCAAGGCGCCAAGCCTCTTCCCGCCACCAGCCCATTAGGACACGCAATCATGTATCTCCGCCGAATTCTGATTTTTATAGTGTTAATCGTAATCAGCCTGAATGTTTATGCCGCAGAGCCCCGGGTTGAAATGAAAACCAATCTCGGCAGTATCGTGCTCGAACTGTATCCGGATAAAGCACCCGAGACTGTAAAGAATTTCTTGCAATACGTGGACGATGGGTTTTACAAAAATACTGTATTCCATCGTGTCATCGCCGGATTCATGATTCAAGGCGGCGGATTTGACGCTTCATTAAAGCAGAAACCGGCACGCTCTCCGATCCAGAATGAGGCTGCCAATGGTTTAAAAAATGAGATAGGAACCATCGCGATGGCGCGCACCTCGGATCCGCATTCGGCGTCGGCGCAATTTTTTATCAATGTCGCCAACAATGCGTTTCTTAATTACAAAGCCTCGTCACAAAACGGCTACGGCTACGCGGTATTCGGCAAGGTGGTTTCCGGCATGGACGTGGTCAACAAGATCGCCGCGCTGCCAACTGGATCGGGCGGTCCATTTTCAGGTGACGTACCGAAAAGCAGCGTTATCATCGAAGACGTCGTTAAGCTGCCTTAAGGAAGCTTTGAGAAAGACAGCGATGGTCAGCCGGGCTTCCTTAACAAAGACGCAACAACAAAAATCTAATAATTAATAAAGGATCGATATGGTCAAACTAGAAACCAATTTTGGCGCTATCACACTGGAACTGGATAGCGAAAAAGCCCCTGAAACCGTGCAGAATTTTTTAAATTACGTGTCCAGCGGATTTTACGACAATACATTGTTTCATCGCGTCATTGACGATTTCATGATCCAAGGCGGCGGTTTTGAGCCTGGAATGAAGCAAAAAAAGACGCAGCCGCCGATTCGTAACGAAGCTGCCAACGGGCTTAAAAATGAAATCTATACCATCGCGATGGCGCGCACCGCCGATGTTCATTCAGCAACCGCGCAATTTTTCATTAACGTGGCCAACAATGGATTCCTCAATTACAAATCCGCGTCACCGCAAGGTTACGGTTATTGCGTCTTCGGCAAAGTAATCGAAGGTCAGGATGTAGTGGATAAAATCAAAAAAGTGAAAACCGGCGATCATGCCGGCCACCAAAACGTGCCGCTGGAAGATGTCGTCATTGTGAAGGCTGAGATCATTTAGCGCATGACCGCGATGTAATCGCAAGCACCGCAAAACAATCCTGCCGGTTTTATGCTAGTCCGCGCTGCAAATCGGCTTGTAGATCATGTACCGACTCAAGCCCGACCGCGATGCGCAGCAATCCATCGGAAATTCCGGCCGCATCGCGGGCTTCTTGACTGATGCGGGCATGGGTTGTGGTCGCCGGATGGGTTAATGTGCTTTTGGCATCGCCGAGATTGGCGGTGATCGAGATCAAGCGCGTCGAATCGATGACGCGCCAAGCGGCTTCCTTACCGCCTTTGACTTCAAACGTAACAATTCCGCCGCCGGATTTTTGCTGCCGTTGCGCCAATGCATGCTGCGGATGCGAAGCTAAGCCGGGATAAAAAACACGCGTCACATTGGGTTGTGCCTCAAGCCATTGCGCCATTTGCAACGCATTGGCCGAGTGCGCTTCGATGCGTACTTTAAGCGTTTCCAAACCTTTCAGGATCACCCAGGCATTGAAGGCGCTGAGTGTCGGTCCGGCGGTGCGCAGAAACCCGAAAATCCCGCCATCCATCAACAATTCGCGCTTGCCGAGCACGGCGCCGCCCAATACTCTCCCCTGTCCGTCCAAATATTTGGTCGCGGAATGAATGACGATATCCGCACCCAATTCAAGGGGTTTCTGCAAAATGGGCGTGCAAAAACAATTATCGACAACCAGCCAAATGCCCGCTTTCTTGGCAATCTTACTGAGCTCTGCAATATCGGAGATTTCCGTTAACGGATTGGACGGTGTTTCCAGAAAAAACCACTTGGTATTAGGCTGTATCGCGGCTTGCCATGATTGCGTATCCGTTGCCGATACGAACGTTGTATCGACATTGAAGCGCTTCAGAATGTTGTTGAACAAATTCACCGTCGCGCCGAACAAGCTGCGTGATGCGACGATATG
>JAFEEV010000304.1 GCA_018240935.1 Pseudomonadota bacterium | reverse complement strand
GCAGTCAGTATGTATTGCAATACCCCGGCGGCGCGTCGCTCGATCATGTCTGGGATGGTGACGGCGGGAATACCGATGCCTTGCTGACCATTGCGCGCCACTACGATAGCGCCTCGGTTGCCAGGGGATTGATCGGCGATATTCCGCAAACGCTATGGCTGATGGATTATCCGTTGCTGGAGCGCACTTACTACATACTGGTGGTAAATTACAACGTGTTCGGCAATGTCGCGCATCAACTGTTGACCAGGCTGTATTTTGATCTGATCCGTAACAGCTCGGAACATAACTTCCTGCGCCTGATACCGGAGGGACAAGGCTCGGTCATTTTGCACGACTGGTATCAGCACTCGGGCAAACTGAAATTCGGTACTTTCTACGAAAAAATCGACGACGTATCGCCTTCTGCGGAGCGCTTCGCAACCGAAAATCCGAAGCGGGAACTTGCGCTGCGAATCCTGCGGCGATTTGAAGCCGTCAATGCAATGTCGGACGATCCGGTCAATCGTTGCCAGGCGGAGAAGTGCGCTCGATCAGGCCAGCCGCTGTGGATAAAAAAAGCGGATCAGGCGTTATCCGCCATCGCATCCCGCCCGGCAGCCGAACTGCCCGGCATCAACCGGTTGCCGGAAGTGATGTTCGTGCGAGTCAGGCACGGCCAGGAGAACCGCACGGTCTATACTTTGCTGCGCGATCGTGCGCATAGCAACGTTGCATTCATACTGGGCGAGGAACTGCGCTATCAGCCGGAAAAAGACCGGCTGACCGTATACCCCGGCATTACCGGCAGTTATCCGAATTTCATTTTCGATGTGCCCGACTCGGATATCGAAAACTTTGCATCGCAGCTGGGCGCGGCCAAAAAGGAAGAACATTTCGAACATGTTGTGAACACATGGGGTGTACGGCGCACGCACCCGCAGTTCTGGGAGATTCTGCACGATATCACGGCTTGGCAACAAGAGCGGGAGCCGCTGATCGCCGGTATTTTCGATATTAATCGTTATGAGAATTTTTAGGACGGTGCAGCATATCGCAACCGCCCATTGGGCGGTGCGAAATGTGTGCAGTACTATGAATTTCGATTTAAGCGCTTTGAGTAACTCTAATTTTTAGGCTATAAGATTTAATTCTTCGATAAAATAGGATTCAGGGGATGGTTGCAGACACGGCGTATAGAAAATGCCGAGAAGTTCAGGAAGTTACGTAAGCGGCTATCAATTTAAAACTTACCGATCGATTACTATGACCTTTGAGACACGCAATCATTGTCCATCCTGTAACGGGACCTCTTTTAAAGAACTGCACCGGAAATATTGTCGTTTTTTACCGCATACTATTCGGCTGTGCCACCGGGTAGGCATCAGGAAGTGCTCGGTGACGGAGTTTTTTCCGTTGTGGAATGTGCGGGGTGCGGATTGATCTTTCAGCATCAATTGCCTTCCGGCGATACACTGGCGGAAATCTACGGAAATTGGTTAGGTAAAAACGATCCGCTGGCCCCTTCAAAGCCGCCGATGCCGTTTGATTACTATACTTATTTTGCTCAAGAGATCATGCAATTGATCGTTTTTCTGCAAAAGCGCCACGGGCAAAAGCGGCGGCTGCGTTTTCTGGATTACGGCATGGGCTGGGGCAATTGGGCGGTGATGGCGCAAGCTTTCGGTGTCGACGTGTTCGGCGTGGAATTATCTCCAACCAAGGCGGCCTTTGCGGAATCGCGCGGTATCAAATTGCTGCCGCCCGACGATTTACCGGGTAACAGCTTCGATTTTATTAACACCGAGCAGGTCCTGGAGCATTTATCCTTTCCTCGCGACACCGCGATGACTTTGAAGAATGCTTTGGCAGCCGGCGGAATACTGAAGATCAGCGTGCCGGATGGCAGCGATATCAAAGCTGTGCTGCGATCTTGGTCCTGGAGTGATGCGCTGGCAAACAAGGACAAAATCATGCCGGTTCATCCGCTGGAACACCTCAACTGCTTTACCCCATCGTCCCTGCAGAAATTCGCTGCTGGCTGCGGATTAAAGCCAGTCTCACTGCCGCTCAATTTAGTCTACGCTTATTCGACTGGCTGGAATAGTCCACGCGCTGTAGCACAAAATTTATTGCGCCCGGTTAAACGGTTCGTGCTGCGCAAGGGATGTTATGGTCTTTTTGAATGTGCATAGTGTTTGTTGTCATGGCGATACAAGAAGAAATGCCAGCTATTGATTAGCACCTGCGAGAATCTGCGCTCATTTTGGCATAGCCGCTTCAAATTCTTTGATATTCTCCAAAACCCGGGAGAAAACCTTTTGCCAGATTGGTCCGCCTTTATACCAAGGATCGTCTTCAGAAATTGCGATGTGATCTCCATCGAAAGTTTCAACATATTTACTGTAGCGGTAGGTTGCTGATTTCACCGGCACTAAACCATCGTTTTCTCCGTGGCCGTCAGTAACGAGCTTGTCGTGCCAGCATGCCAGAACTTCAGGAAAAGGTTCTTTTCTATCATGAAACTCGGATTTGCATGCAGTATCACAATTCAAACTGGCGCCGAAGCTAAAGGCACGTCCTTCCATACTAGAATCATCTCCTGCTCTTAGCGCGTTTAGCGCATCGGAACCCGGTCTTAGATCCTCGATCGCAGCATCAAACCCAAAGCCTTCTTTATGACTAAAGAGTTTATTAAACGGAGAAAAAAGTGGAGAAAAAAACATCAAAATTTTTCCTGCAGGAGTACAGGCTTCTTCTTCCTTGAGCATATTGGCGATCGGCGAACCTTGATGCGGTGTCGAAATGGTTGTGAATGTGATAACTTGATCGGAAATGGGTTTAATTGCTGGGTCCTTCTTTGAGTCGGACAAAGCCTTCCGAACAGCCAACCCTCCCATACTTTTTGCAACAATATGAAATTTCCTGCCTTGATCAGCAGGAAACTCTTTTCTTATATATTCTATGAGCGCTTTTGATAATTCATGCACTGATGCCATTGCAGGAATTTCCGCAACCTTGAGATTAAATCCATTCTCCTTGAACAACTGATTGAATTCTTTCCATTCCCGGTAATTCTCCGCCTCATCCTTTTCGGGGCTGATGAATGCCCGCCAACCCATTCCCATACCGGGCACAAAAAGTACATCGGTACGCTGTTCATTGGTAATCAAGCTTTCATCCTTTTGAGATTTTGCAGGGTTTGTACTGCATCCGGATAGGATCAGTAGTGTTAATGCAATGATTCCGAATATCATAGATCTCATCTGTTTTACGCATCCTTATATTGAATCGTGTTGTATTTGCATTGTAAGAAGTACGATTGAATTTTAATAAACTGCTTCGTATGCCACTTCCATCGGTTACCGGGAAAGTTATACTGCGCGGAGGAAGTACTCGGTAGGTGTTCTTCCATGCCCACTGGCAAAGCGTCGATGAGGTCTGGTATCTTGATTGTCTGCGACAATCATTTCATCAGTGCCAACGGTTTGCACGACTAGATAAATATGATCTGCACCGGGAATCGCGTTGTCGTCAAAAGTGACACCGATATCTCCTGCCGTTTGTTCTCCAACCGCTATTTGCACCCAGCCTCGACGGCTATTGAGAATATGAGCGAGTTTGCCAGCGCCCAGAGTCATTGGCACATCGATACCGGCAAGTTGAAGAAGAGCACTCAAATTGGCTGCACAACCGTTATGTGGAAAAGGCGGCCATGCACTTCTTGCCACAGATTGAGCTTGAGCCAGATCCGTTGTAGAACTTCCGAGCTTGATGAGTTTGGGAATATTGTTTCTGTCCATGGTGCTTACCTCTGATGAATGGTTTTTCTCTAAGATTCTATCTTTCTTTAGTGGCTACACAAAGTTCTGATGCTTCGAGTTTCGATCGTCAGCTAGGTGCTCATGCCGGTTGGATCATCGGGATTGTCGACATTTCCTGTACCTTTTGC
>JAFEEV010000303.1 GCA_018240935.1 Pseudomonadota bacterium | reverse complement strand
AATACCGCCGATGAATACTTTGAAGAATTGAAGAAGAAGCGCTTGCAGCTCAAAGACAAGCTATACGGCATCATCACCGGCGCTTAGAAAATAGCGCGTGCAAATAGACCGCAGGCACCGGTAAAATCCGCACTCTCACTTCACTAAAAAGGCGAATGAATGAAAGCGGTCTATTTCAGTACAGGCGGTGCAGCCGATGTGCTCCAGTATGGTGAAACCGGATCACCCGGCGAATGCGGTGAAAATCAGATCCTGATTCGTATCAAGGCCGCCGGTATCAATCCGATCGATTGCAAGATCCGCTCCGCGCCTGAGCGCTTTCCGGTTTCTTTTCCAGTCATTCCCGGCTGCGACGGCGCCGGGATCGTGACAGCCGCCGGTTCGCAGGTAAAAAATTTTCACCCTGGCGATGAAGTCTATTTCTCACAGCCCGGCTTTGATAACCGCCAAGGCACCTACGCCGAGTATGTTCGAGTCGATGCCGCATTGGCCGCGCTCAAGCCGCGTGCTTTATCGTTCGAACAAGCAGCCGCCGCGCCGCTGGTTTTTATCACTGCCTGGGAAGCGTTGCACGACCGGGCGCGCATTACCAGCGGCCAAACGGTTTTGATTCACGCCGGCGCGGGCGGTGTCGGTCACGCCGCGATCCAGTTGGCGAAGTTGGCTGGCGCTCGAGTGATCACAACGGTCAGTAATGAGGAAAAAGCGGATTTAGCCCGGCAATTGGGCGCCGATCAAGTTATCAACTACCGCACGCACGATGTGGTTGCCGAAGTGTTGCGCTGCACAGCGGGTAAGGGAGTGGACATCGCATTCGATACCGTGGGTCCTGAAGTATTGCAAAGCTGCTTTCGCTGTGTAAAACCGTACGGCGATGTCGTCACCATATTGCAACCGTCAGCGGATACGGATTGGAGCGAGGCACGGAAGCGCAATGTGCGTTTCAGTCTGGAATTGATGCTATCGCCCGTTCTGATGGAATTGACGGAAGCGAAGCTTCATCAAGGCAAAATTTTACAGCAATGCGCCCGGTTATTTGATGAGAACAAATTGACAATAAAGATCGCGCATTGCTTTGCGCTTCCGGATGCAGCTGCGGCTCAGCGATTCCTTGAACAAGCTCACCCGGCAGGTAAGGTTGCTATCACGGTGGAATAACTTTCAACCTGGGATCCAATACCGCCTGCACAGCCGACGGCATTGGATCGCAACACAACAACAAACACACACCTCGGAAGATACGGATTACAACTCACTACAACGCATCGTGCCGGTCATTCGGCAGCACCGGCTTTTAATACAATCCTAGATACAGCCAGCGATGACTGAAATCATCGTTGATTTTGGTATTGGCATCACCGCCGTTTCCGGAATAATCCAGTTGAATTTGCGGAAAATCACAGAGATTAAGCGCGCGCACGGTGCTGCGTAAGGTGAAGCTGTAACTGTTCGTCTCTTGTTGACCGGCGCTGCGGCTTTTACTGCTGACCAGCGCTTCGCCCGCATCGGTGCCATTCTTCAAGCAGCTGACGGTTTCTTCGCTGATATTGATATCGTTGGAAATCGCAGTCACTCTGAGTGAGTTGACGATACTTTCATCAACGATATCAAAATACACGCCATGCAAATTTTCCATACTGCCACCCACTTGCTTGACTTTGAAAAACAGAGAACCATTCGCCATTTCTTCAATGGTCACCCAAGCCATTGGTTTGGTTTGCTGTTGCGCTGCTACACCGTTAACTAGAAATGAAATTGTCGCCATGATTGTCTCCTTTATTAATCCTGTAATGACTGCCTTGATTCGGTAGTCGCTGTTGTTGTGAACACAGGAGTAACTATAGACCCGTAAAGCAGTCAAATTGTGAAGACAATGCAAACTCTTTGTTAAATATCAGTCAAAGTTAGCAAAACGGACTGCTTACGATGGCGCAAATAGATAATATCTTATTGATTAATCATTAAATTATCAGATCCATACTGATCGATGGATTGTCATTCGGAGAAAAATTCACGCGCCTTATCCATCCACGATTTTGCTCGCGGACTATGCCGCGAACCGTCTTTCAGGCTGATAGTTTCCAATTCCTCCAGCAGTTCTTTCTGCCGTGCTGTCAACTTGACCGGAGTCTCCACCACGACATGGCAAAGCAAGTCGCCTTTGTCGTGGCTGCGCACACCCTTGATGCCTTTACTGCGTAAACGGAAAATCTTGCCGGTTTGCGTTTCAGCCGGCACTTTGATCTTAGCGTGCCCTTCCAGCGTCGGCACTTCGATTTCACCGCCAAGCGCGGCCACGGTAAAGCTGATTGGGATTTCACAATGCAAATTATCGCCGTCACGGCGGAAAACCGAGTGCGCGGATAAATGAATCACCACGTATAAGTCGCCCGGCGGACCGCCGTTCAACCCGGCCTCGCCTTCGCCGGATATACGGATGCGATCGCCATCGTCCACTCCTTCCGGAATTTTCACATTGAGCGTTTTGTGCTGTTTGACACGCCCTACGCCATGGCAGCTTGTACAAGGGTGTGTAATGATTTTGCCGTTGCCCTGGCATTTCGGACAGGTTTGCTGGATGGAGAAAAATCCCTGCTGCATTCTGACTTGACCGTGACCGTTGCACGTTGGGCAGGTTTTTGCCGATGTACCCGGCTTGGAACCGCTGCCGTTACAGGTATCGCATTTTTCCATGGTGGGGATGCGAATTTTTGTTTCGGTTCCATGCGCCGCCTGTTCCAGGGAAATTTCCAGGTTGTAGCGCAAATCGGAACCGCGATGCACATTGGAACGCCCGCCGCGCCCGCCGAAAATATCGCCGAAGATGTCGCTAAAGGCTTCGCTGAAACCCTGCGCACCACCCCCTCCTCCCGCGCTGGCATCGACTCCGGCATGACCGAATTGATCGTAAGCTGCGCGTTTATTGGGATCCGTCAATACTTCATAAGCTTCTTTGGCTTCCTTGAACATCTCTTCCGATTTCAAATCGCCGGCATTCCGGTCGGGATGATACTTCATCGCCAGTTTACGATAGGCTTTTTTGATGGTCGCTTCGTCGGCATCGCGGCTGACACCGAGTACATGATAATAATCTCGCTTACTCATATTGACTTCCTGCTCGCGTGGTGAAGATCACCGCTTTAATGGTTAATCAGCGTTTCCTTAAGGAAGCGCTGAAAAAGATAGCGAGCGACGGTCAGGCACGGCGAAATCAGATGAAAAAGCGCAGTTTACAAGATGTAAATGAGCATTTTGAGTCTGATTTCAACACAGCATGATCGAGCACAGCAGTTTTTCAGAGCTTCCTTAAGCTTTACTTAGACACTAAAACGCAGAGTGCGCGCAAGAATCTTTTATTATTCCTGCCGCATCTCTGCGTTCGATGTTTCAACAACAATTACTTCTTGTTTTTAACTTCCTCAAACTCAGCGTCAACGACTTCGCCTTCGACCGGCTTCTCGCCGCGGCCTGATGATGCGGCAGAATCCGGTTGCGGTTGCGCATGCTGGCCGCCTTGCGCGTCTTGTTGCTGGTACATTTTCTCAGCCAGTTTATGCGCGGCTTCGGTCAGTGCTTGTGTTTTGGCTTCGATCTGGTCTTTATTGTCGGTTTTAAGCACTTCCTCGGCATCCTTGAGCGCAGCTTCGATTTTTGCTTTGTCATCGCCGCTTAACTGATCGCCGTGTTCCTTCAACGATTTTTTAACCGAATGAATCATGGCATCGCACTGATTGCGGCTGGCAACCAATTCCACCGCCTTATGATCTTCCTCGGCGTGCGCCTCGGCATCTTTCACCATGCGTTCGATTTCATCATCCGACAAACCGGAACTTGCTTGGATTTTGATCTTGTTTTCCTTACCGGTCGCTTTGTCTTTCGCCGACACATGCAAAATACCATTGGCATCGATGTCGAACGTCACTTCAATTTGCGGCATACCGCGCGGTGCTGCTGGAATGTCGCTCAAATTGAATTGTCCCAGGCTTTTGTTTCCCGATGCCATTTCGCGCTCACCCTGCAGCACGTGAATCGTCACTGCGGTTTGATTGTCGTCGGCGGTGGAAAACACTTGCTGCGCCTTGGTCGGGATCGTGGTGTTTTTCTGAATCAATTTGGTCATCACACCGCCCAGCGTTTCGATACCCAGCGACAATGGCGTCACATCCAGCAACAAGACATCCTTCACGTCGCCTTTCAGCACGCCGCCTTGAATTGCCGCGCCGACGGCCACCGCTTCATCCGGATTGACATCCTTGCGCGGCTCTTTACCGAAAATTTCCTTAACTTTTTCCTGCACCTTCGGCATGCGGGTTTGCCCGCCCACCAGAATGACATCGTCGATTTCGGACGCCGTCAAACCGGCATCTTTCAGCGCCGTGCGGCACGGTCCGGCGGTGCGCTCGATCAAATCTTCCACCAGACTTTCCAGTTTTGCGCGGGTTATCTTGACAGCTAAGTGTTTCGGTCCGGAAGCATCCGCGGTGATATACGGCAAATTCACCTCGGTTTGCTGGCTGGACGACAATTCGATTTTGGTTTTCTCCGCAGCATCTTTCAACCGTTGCAACGCCAGCATATCTTTCTTCAGATCGATACCGGTTTCTTTCTTGAATTCGTCGACCAGATATTCCATCACGCGTGAGTCGAAATCCTCACCGCCGAGAAATGTATCGCCATTGGTCGCCAATACTTCAAATTGATGTTCACCTTCAACCTCGGCAATTTCAATGATGGAAATATCGAACGTGCCGCCGCCCAGATCATAAACCGCAATCTTGCGGTCGCCTTCTTTTTTGTCCAGACCGAATGCCAAAGCCGCAGCGGTCGGCTCATTGATAATCCTTTTTACCTCGAGGCCGGCAATGCGTCCGGCGTCCTTGGTGGCTTGCCGTTGCGAATCGTTGAAATACGCCGGTACGGTGATCACGGCTTCGGTTACAGTTTCACCGAGATAATCCTCGGCGGTTTTTTTCATTTTCATCAGTACTTGCGCGGACACTTCCGGCGGCGCGATTTTCTTGCCGCGCACTTCCACCCACGCGTCGTTGTTATCCGCTTTGACGATGCTGTACGGCACCATTTTGATGTCGCGCTGTACCATATCTTCGTCAAAACGGCGTCCGATCAATCGCTTGACCGCAAATAGGGTATTTTTCGGATTGGTGATGGCCTGGCGCTTGGCCGAAGCACCCACCAAAATTTCATTGTCTTCCGCATACGCCACAATCGAAGGCGTCGTCCGCGCACCTTCCGAGTTTTCGATAACTTTGGGGTTGCCGTTTTCCATGACGGCTACGCATGAGTTCGTGGTACCCAGATCGATACCGATAATTTTTGCCATGTCTAGATCCTCTTAAAGATTAAATTGGGATGAAAAATGGAGATACTTGGAAAAAAATCAAGAGTCTTTCGCTTTCGAGACCGACACAAGCGCCGGACGGATAACACGCTCATGCAGCTTGTAACCCTTTTGCATGACTTGCACCACGGTATTGGGCGCTTGCTCGGAATCGACCATGCACATGGCCTGATGCTGATGCGGATCGAACTTTTCCCCTTTTGGATCGATCGCCTTGATGTTGAATTTATCGAAAACGCTGATCAATTGCTTTTGCGTCAATTCCATGCCGTTTTTAAAATTTTCGACAGTGGCATTCTCAACCGCCAGCGCGGCTTCCAAGCTATCCATCACCGTCAGCAGCTCGGCGGAAAAATTTTCCACGGCGTATTTGTGCGCGTTGGTCACATCGCTTTGTGCACGTTTACGGATATTTTCCGTTTCCGCCTTGGCGCGTATCCAGGCATCGTGATGCTCGGCCGCTTTGATTTCCGCCTCTTTCAACAATTGCTCGAGATCGGGTTGAGAATTGGCGATCTCTCCGGTTTGAATGGTAGCGTCACCGGTTACACCCGGTATTTTGATTTCTTCTTGGGGATCCGGCGTTGCGGTGTGGTTAGTTTCCGTGTTTTGAGAATTTTCTGAGCTTTGCATCATACCTCCTAATAACTGTGGAAGCGATATTGGGATAGCTATGCAGGATTTCAAGCCATCTGCGAAAATTTATCCGGCATTATGTGCGAATTTATTGGATTATTCTGCCAATTCAAGCGATTGCTCAGCAAAATAATTTTTAGTTTTTGATCCTTCCGGCCAGTTGATGCGCTTTACCGGTATAATTTCGCGGCGTCAGCGCCAGCAGACGGTCTTTTTCCGCTTCCGGAATGCTCAAACCGGCAATGAACTGATGCAAAGTCTCCCGGGTAATTCCGCTTTTGCCGCGCGTTAGCGCTTTGAGCTGCTCATAAGGATTGGCTACACCATAACGGCGCATCACCGTTTGAATCGGTTCGGCCAGCACTTCCCAGGCATTATCCAGGTCGGCGGCGAGCTGTGCGGTATTGACGTCCAATTTGTTGAGCCCTTTAAGGCAAGAGTCGTACGCCAGCAAAGTATGCCCTAACGCCACACCCATATTGCGCAATACGGTGGAATCGGTCAGGTCGCGTTGCCAGCGCGATACCGGCAACTTTTCGCTCAGATGCCGCAATAAGGCATTGGCAATTCCCAGATTGCCTTCGGAGTTTTCAAAATCGATCGGATTGACTTTGTGCGGCATGGTGGAAGAACCGACTTCGTCCGCTTTGGTTTTTTGCTTGAAATAACCGAGCGAAATGTAGCCCCAGATATCGCGATTCAAATCCAGCAAAATCGTATTGATCCGGGCATAGGCATCGAACAGTTCGGCCATGCAATCGTGCGGCTCGATCTGCGTCGTGTAAGGATTAAACGCCAATCCCAGTTTTTCGACAAACGATTGCGCGAACCTTTCCCAATCCAGATCCGGATACGCAGCGAGATGCGCATTGTAATTACCCACCGCGCCATTT
>JAFEEV010000302.1 GCA_018240935.1 Pseudomonadota bacterium | reverse complement strand
TAGCGAGCGATGATCAGGCAAGGCGAAATCAGGTGAAAAAGCGCAATTTACAGTGAGTAAATGAGCATTTTAAGCCTGATTTCAACGCAGCTTGAACGAGTGCAGTAGTTTTTCAGAGCTTCCTTAGCAAATCAGTACTTGCCCCACCCCGCTTGATAGGGGGTGGTATCAAACGGTTGCGATGCTCCGGTGATTTCATTGGTCAGGATTTCGGCGCTAGCGGGAGCCATCGTGACGCCGTAGCGAAAGTGACCGCTGTTGATCAGTAAATTACGAATAACGGGGTGCCGTCCGATCGCTGGAATATTTTCCGGCGAAGCCGGACGTAGTCCTGACCAGTGCTGCTTAAGCGGCATTCCTCGAAGTGCCGGCAAAATGGCTTGAGCATGCTGCAATAGATAATCTCGAGCGCTTGCCGTTGTTTGTTTGTCGAACCCAGTATCTTCCAGAGTGCTGCCGATGAGTAAATGACCGTCGCGGCGCGGGATGAGATAGACCCCGTTTTGCACGGTAATGGACCGTATTGGCGGCGCGTCAAATTTAAATAGCAGCATTTGCCCTTTGACCGGTCTGATGTCCAGTCCGGCCGCATGAATTCCCAACATTTCTTTACTCCATGCGCCAGTGCAGACGATATAGCAGCCGGCGGCATATTCACCGCGCGATGAATCAATGGCTTGTATTTGTTGATGCGCGGTTTTAAGGTGATTAACCGCGCAGTTCTCAATGATTTTCCCTCCCAATAACTCAACACGGCTGCGCAACGCACGCAAGAGTCTTGGATTACGGATCTGAGCAACATCCGGCAGAAATAAGGCGTTATCTTGTGGCCTCGGTACGTGAGTTTCGGCACTGTTTGAGTGAATATCGTAAGCCGGGTGCTGTTGCATGCTAATGCCTTGCCCGGAGCACCACAGTCGTGCGGTTTCTCCATCAAACGGCGGCAATATGAGCATACCGGATATTTCGTACTCGGGATCGATGCCGGTTGCTTGATATAGAACTGAAACCCAAGCCGGAAATTGCCGCGCGCTGTAACCGGCAAGCCGGGCAACGGCAGCGGAGTAATCCCAGGGAAAAAGCGGCGATAGGATGCCGCCACCCGCCCAAGATGCTTCTTCCCCAGCTTTGTTGCGTTCAAGGATGGTAACTTTAGCACCTTGGACCAAAAGGCGCTCTGCGGTTGCAAGGCCTATGATTCCCGCGCCGATGATAATGACGTCTTGCTTCATGATGAACAGATTACTTGTTGTTCTGTAGCAAGAAGTCTTGGCAAAGCGAATTTTGTTTCATATGAATTGAGTAATAATGCTTTGTACTGAATTGATAAATTGTATGAAACGTTAAGATTGTGCTTGAAAAGCTAAAGTTTGTCTAAATTATGACCGCTAAAATTTAGCCGGTAGTTGACTGTACATGAGCTTATAAAATTGGCGCGGAATATTCAAATGAGAAGAAGACAACTGATCAACCAGCCATCCCAATATGGTTTTACTTTGATCGAGTTACTCGTCACACTGAGTGTGGCGAGTATTCTGCTGTCAGTTGCTGTGCCGAGCTATCGCACGTTTGTGCAAGACAACTTACTGCTGATGCAGAGCAATAACTTCTTTTCCACACTGGCCTTAGCAAAAAGCGAAGCCATTCGGCGCAGCAACCCCGTCACGGTTTGCCCAAGTACCAATGGAACCAGCTGTACTGGCGGAGCTGTCTGGTCCAATGGTTGGCTGGTTTTTTCTGATCCCAATGGTAATGGAGTGGTTGAGGCTGGCGAGGAAATTCTGCAAGTTGGCGCCGCTTTCACAAGCGGCAATACATTTTCAGGAACGAGGGCAAGGGTGACATTTACGGCTAACGGTTTTTCGATGGCATCCAACGATACTTTTTCATTATGCGACAGCCGGGGAGCATCGTATTCCAAAGCCATTATCTTAAATAATCAAGGCCGTTTCCGTTCTGAGACAGGTACCGGAACATGCGGATAGATCGGATTTCTTTAATAAGAACGCAAATGCGAACCAACGGTTTCAGTTTAATAGAAGTGCTGATCACAATTCTAATCGTCTCGTTTGGTTTATTGAGCATGGCGGCATTGGTTGTGTCGGGTGCGCGTGGCAATAATGTCGCGTACTACCGTTCGGTAGCCAGCAAGCAAACAGAAGATATCGCCGATCGTATGCGTGCCAATATAGCGGGCGTAGCTGCCGGTGCATACGATGGACTTATAGCGAGCATTCCAAGCAGTTCGGATTGTGGAGCCAGCGCATGCAATCCAGCGCAAATAGCCGCTTATGACCATGCGCAATGGAACACGGCAAACGCAAGATTACTCCCCGGTGGAGTGGGAACCGCGACTGGAAGCTTGGCAGCAGGGTATTTAATTACATTGATGTGGGCCGAGAAAGAAATGAATGGCGAGGCTGATCCTAACTGCCCTGGAGGTGAGGTGAATACACGTTGTTTTGTCACAAGGTTTGCACCATGATGAACTCATCAGTCAACGTAAAAAGATTCACGGGTCATCGAGGAAACGATATGCCGAGGAATCAGCAGGGATTTACTTTGGTTGAATTGATGGTTGGAATGACAATAGGTTTGGTATTGCTGCTTGTTATCGGCAGCGTATTTGTCAGTAGCCGGCAAGTTTTCCGCGAACAAGAAGATAATGCGCGCGTACAAGAGGGCGGACGTTTCGCCTTGGAAGTTATTGGACGCAGTATCAAGCAAGCGGGGCATGTGGAAATGCCATTTACAGGTTTAAAAGTTGAATTCACGGGCACCGCCATTAGTGGTACCAATGGCGGTCCGGGAGTGGCCGATACTCTGACAACTCAATATGAGGGCGCAGTTGGCGATAGCGATTGCGAAGGAACGGGAGTTACCGTTGCGGGCAGGATCATTCAGAATCATTTCAACATTGATGCCGCTAACGCCGAATTGCAATGTAACGGTCAGATTTCCGATACTCCGACCGTGCCGGGAGCGCCGCCATCAGGTCAAGTGCTATTAAGCAACGTCGAAGATTTGCAAGTTCTTTATGGGGTGGACAACGACGGTGATCAATCCGTTGATCAGTACATCGCATCACCGGCCGATTGGGGTGATGTCGTTACTGCGCGCGTTTGCGTTCTGATTCGCTCGGAAAAGACCAATGTTGTTTCTGCCGGCAATTATCTGGATTGCAGCGGAACCTCGACGGCAATTCCATCGGATAGGCGGCTAAGAAGAGCTTTTACCGCAACCTTTAATTTACGTAACCGCATCAATGGTACACCATGAATAGAAACTCATATCGTCATCAGCGGCAGAGTGGAGCGGTCTTTGTGACGGGTTTGATTTTTTTGCTGGTTCTGTCACTTCTGGGCATAACGGCTGCAAAAATGGCAACTGTGGAAGAGCGGATGTCCGCCAATCTGCGGGATCGCATGCTGGCAACACTAGCGGCTGAGATGGCGCTGCGTTATGCCGAGCATCATATTCGGGATAATGATCCTTCCACAAACTCACCGAGATCAATTGAAGGAATGAGTGAGTTCGACACAAACTGCACCGACGGATTTTGTTATTACGGCTCCGGTATCGATGCGCCGACCGTACCTTCATGGACCACGTATTGTAGCCCGGCCTGCCCTATTAGTTATGTTGCCGGCAATACTTTCAGAGTTAATGGCGTTGCATATACGGCGCCCGCCTTGCCCGCTGGTGTGCCCGCACCCACTTATCTGATCGAGGGGATTCAAAAAACACCACCAGGTAACTTTTTGCGATATTACTACCGTATCACGGTTCGGGCTCAAGGAGTCAAGCAAGGTACTGTCGTGTGGTTACAAGAAGTTTTTAGACCATAAGTATTAACCGCAGGGATGTAAAGATCATGAAGAAAATAGGCATTACAACAGGGAATGTGATTGGTTTCTTACTAGCTATCTTGACTGATAACGTCCAAGCGTTGCCCCCGCTTTCCAATATCCCGCTTTTTCTAGGAGGCGTCATTTCTCCAAATGTCATGTTCACGCTTGATGATTCCGGGTCGATGCATTTTGAGATCATGCCGGAAGACTTGATTGTTCAAGACGCGCGCTTCATGTTTCCTCGTGCATCGAGTGTTTATGGCGCAGCTGATTACAGCAACTATGTTGCCGATTTTGACCCTGCGAACAAATACGCCGCTTCATTGCGTTCCAGTTATGTCAACAAGATTTATTATGATCCTGCAGTAAGATACCAGCCATGGAGTAATGCGGACGGGTCGCTGATGAGTAACGCTAGCCCAACCTGTGCTTACCATAATCCGCTAAATACCGCGGCCGGCTGTCGCAATCTTACGATTAACAATACGCAAACTGCGCGCTGGTTGCAAAATAACGGAACATTATCTTCCAGTGGTTCCAAAACTTTCTATCCAGCTGTCTATTTCAAATACAACTCAGGCAGTGTCAATGCAGCCAGTAGCTATACCGAGGTCAAAATTACTTCCACTACCGCTACCTATACCGGCGGTGCGAATCGTACGGATTGTGTTGCTGCGCCCACCTGCACATATGCCGAAGAAATTCAGAATTTTGCCAATTGGTATACGTACTATCGTTCGCGCATTTTATTGGCTCGTGCGGGAATTGGACGGGCATTTGCAGCACAAGGAAATACCATGCGTGTTGGTTTTGCTGCTATCAATAAAGCTTCTACAACAATCGACGGTGTGGCGACAACCGTCGTAAAAACTGGCGTAAGGCAATTTACCGGTACCGATAGAACAAATTTTTTTACTAATCTTTATGACCATGATATTCCAGCAGCAGGCACACCACTGCGGGAAGCAGTATTAGCGGTAGGCAATTATTTCAAGAGAACGGATGATAAAGGTCCTTGGGGTCTGACACCCGGCACTACTGGCGGTACGCAACATGAATGCCGGCAGAATTATAATATTTTGATGACAGATGGCTACTGGACCGAAGGTTCCTTGTCAGGTTTGGATAATTCCGATAATTTATCCGGTTCCACCATAACCAATAACTCTTCGCCTGCAATTCCGGCAACTTATACCTATACCCCGGCCCTTCCTTATTCGGATGCTTATAGTGATACATTGGCTGATGCAGCGATGCAATATTGGAAGAATGATTTGCGTACGGATTTATCGAACAAAGTGCCGACCAATCCTCACGACCCGGCTTTCTGGCAGCACCTGGTAACTTTTACCGTTGGCTTGGGCGTGACGGGTACATTGACTGCATTACCTTCCGGGGCAGCAACTTGGCCGGATCCGACATCGGGCGATGCGGTAAAGATCGATGATTTGTGGCACGCTGCTGTAAACGGAAGAGGGGAATTCTTTAGTGCCTCGGATCCTGTTGCATTTTCCAATGCATTGACCAGTGCGCTTAAAACTATCGTGGCACGGACAGGCTCAGCGTCAGCGGTAGCAACTAATTCAAATTCATTAACGACAAACGGCCGTGTTTACCAAGCAAGATTTAATAGCGGCGATTGGAGTGGACAGTTATTATCGATCCCGGTTAGCTCTGCCGGAGTACCTGGTACCACCGAATGGGATGCCGGACAAGTTTCACTTGCATCGGCAACAATTGTGCCAGCTTCCCGTGTCATTATTACAAAAGGTAGTAGCGACGGGGTTTCGTTTGAATATGCTAATTTAACCTCTACACAAAAAGCTTTCCTCAATAAAAATGCTGCTGGTACTACGGATAATTGTGGTCCGGAGAGGGTGGCGTTTTTACGGGGAGAT
>JAFEEV010000301.1 GCA_018240935.1 Pseudomonadota bacterium | reverse complement strand
ATCAACGGTAACGGTTCCAGCGTTATCGATGGAACGGGGCTGATAAATCGTATCGCCATTGACTGCACTGTTAGCAGCAAGGACATGATTATTGGATAACAAAACTACATTTTCCGGCCCGCTGACACCATTCAACGTAGCAAAACATCCCAATGTGCCTATTTCGACTTCATTCGATGCATTGGTTTTGAAATTGGTGATTGAGATCCCGCCAATCAACGGTGAATGCTGATCCAGATCTATACAATGTAATGGCTTCGTTTCAATTACAAGCACCACATCGGTGGGAATTCCTTTGTATTCTTTCGGGATGATTTCGGCCGGATTCAAGTCTTCCGGTTTGCGTTTTTCTTTGACGTACACGCGAAACGAGATCTGGTCCGTGGTTTTGCCGCCGACTTCTTTCAAACCGTAGCCGACGCCGATCACGCCCGGAATTTTTTTCAGTTCGGCTTCGGCTTCCGCGTGTAATGCGGCCAGTTCTTTTTGATCCATTGACGTTACCTCCATCCGACGCAGCAAGCGTTCGTGGATTGAATGAAATGTTTTTTCCGCTGCATGGTGTTAATCCTTCCGGGCCGATGGCGCTGCGCAAAAATCGAAGCACCACGGTGTAATCTGCAAAAAGCTCAGCACCGGATGGATATGACAGGCGTACGATATGGCGGGATCGAGCAGGTGATTGCCCCACAGTAATCCGACGGCGCGCTGATATTGATCGACAAGCAATGCGCCGGAATCGCCCTTGCGCGAGAACGGCCGCGGTTTGCTTTTGCCGCCGGGCATGGCGCGGATTACCAATGTGTTGTGGCAGCGCTCGCCGGTCACCGTTTCGACAGTGGCCTGGCTGTCGATGACTTTTCCCCACACCGTGTTATCCCGGCCGGACAAGCGCACTTTGAGTTCTTTTCCCGCGAAGGTATCGTGCGGATGCACTCTGGCAACTTTGTTGAAATGCTGTGTTTTAGCGTGAATCTGCAGCGGATTTTCGCATTGCTTTAACAGCAACGCAGCAGTCGCGCAGTCGATGAAATAGGGTTTCTCGGCTTCTCCGGGGTAGGCATAAGAGAAATGCCCGCACAGTCCGGTATCTTCGATTTTGGCAATGGCGTTTAAGCGTGGCGCGTCAAATACGACTTGATCACCGAGTTCTTCGTGATCGGGCTGGAAAATCATGTCGCCGCATTCGGCGTCGTGAGCGAGCAAGACATGCCGGTTGGATACCAATACCAACGATTGCCAATCCGGCGCGCCGCGCTTGGCGGCAAGAAAACCCAGCGTTCCCAATCCGAAATGGGTGTGGTGCGCACGGCTTGTGCTTCTTAAATTGCTGATCATGGCACCGGCGCGCGGCAATGCGGTTGTTGCGGATTGCCGGGCGATGCCGTCCGGATAACCGGCTAGTTTGAACGAGACATTTGCAGCCATAGTAACCGCCTATTAATAAAACCCGATGTACTGGGCGATGCGCTCAGTTTCGCTTGTCTTAATAATTCAACTTTTCAATTCGCGCCATCAACGATGATTGCGAACGATCAGATGCAGTGACACTGGTACGGGATTCACCAAACTCCGGTAAATCCTGACTACTTCGTTTTAAATTTGACTGAACTTGCTGATCAGCGGAAAACTGCCGATTTGTTACCTGTTCCGGTGGAGGGTCTTTGGGTGGGTCGGTGTGTGGCTAATAACGGGGTAACCCTTTATTATTATTTGATTCTTCTGTCGATATAGAAAAATCTTAACCCTGATTTGAAATCGACTATACTGAAAAGAAAAAAAGCTGTCAAACAAAGTCAGCAATTTTCGATTCGAAACTTTCGATGCAAAAATGACGCAAAACGACTAACTAAATGGTGAAAATATGCTGAATTCCTCGATACTGGATATTGCCATGGGCATGGTGTTTCTGTTCGTGCTGATCAGTCTGCTGTGTTCCGCGATCAATGAGATGATCGCGCAATTCATGCGCATGCGGGCGAAAAATCTCGAAGCGGGGCTGGTCAATCTGTTGCAATCGGGCGGGGGAAACCAATTGGTCGACGATCTTTATCAGCATCCGTTGATCAATGGGCTTTCAAAAACAGGGCAGAAGCCTTCGTACATTCCGCCGAAGAACTTCACTCTGGCTTTGATGGACATCATGACCGGCAACACCGGTAAGTTGCCAACCGATAACAAAGCATTAATCGCGACGATCGAGCAGCAAGGGCTGTTTGCCAAAACCGAGGCCGGCAGATCGATCATCTTGTTATTGCACGAAGCCGGGGATGACGCCGAAAAAGCGCGCAAGAATCTGGAAGGCTGGTACAACGATGCGATGGATCGCGTGGGCGGCTGGTACAAGCAGAAAACGCAGACCGTCATTTTTATCATTGCGCTGATCGTATGTGCCGCCCTGAACATCGATTCCATCAAAATTTCCCAGACCCTGTGGACCGACATCGCGCTCAGGCAAGCATTGGTGGAGGCGGCTTCTTCGACGGATATTGCCGGGTTGATGACTCAAGCATCCGCCGAGCAAAAACCGGCAGGCGATGCAGCAGCTGCGGCGCAGCCAAACGAACCGGCGCCGGTCGAAGGTTCGATCGACAGTATTCAGCAATCCGCTAAGACCGCCGGAGCGTTGGTTGAACAAATCAAAGGGCTGCATCTGCCGATCGGCTGGAAGTTACCGGATGGTCAATGGGCTTTCGCGGGATTCGGTTTTATGGAATGGCTGGTCAAAATTATGGGCATCCTGATCACGACTTTTGCCGGATCGCTTGGCGCGCCGTTTTGGTTCCAATTGTTGAATAAGATTGTTGATTTGCGGGCGGCGGGTAAGCAGCCTGGTAAATCGAGCAGTTAATGCTCATACGTCACAAATATCATCGCAGCAGTTAAGAAAAATCACTTACCCGCTTTATGCGAATTTTGTATTCCTTATTGTCTTGGGTTGCGCGAAAGATTTTTAAAGGAGGGTAGTTTTTTTGCATTCGCTCACGTAACAATAACTTTATGATTTCTTCTGAATCGGATTCCAACTTGCATCCAAGAATCAGAGCGGTTAATGCCGAAGGATTAAATCGTAGGTAGCAATTTGACTCTAT
>JAFEEV010000300.1 GCA_018240935.1 Pseudomonadota bacterium | reverse complement strand
GAAACTTTCGGTTTTGAGATCATCGGCGCCAATACACCCAAGCAGCTGCGGGATTTGTTGTTATCGCAAACCATTGCACGCTTCCAGTTGCTCGATGTTGTACTGTGCCTGATCGACTACCATAAGGACACCGAGCGTTTGTTCTTCGAGCGTGATGAGGAGGTACAACTGAACTACGAGAACAAACTATTGATCCTCGATACTCTAAAAGATGCGGAGATCATTCACTCGCTGTCCGGTCATCCGGTGCTGGGCGTGGAAGCGTTGAAGAATTACCGCTGGATGATCGCCAATCTGAAGAGCCGCCATCAGGTCAAGAGCGCCGCATTCCTGCCGCTGATGCGCGGCGAGCAGATCATCGGCGCGCTGTTGTTGCTGAGTCACGATCCGCATCGTTATCAGGCGGGCATTGGAACGCTTTTTCTGCAAAAAATATCGGCGATGGCCGCCGTCGCGATCGAAAACTGTCTCAATCAGCAACGGCTCAAGGAAATCAGCTATCAGGACGTGTTGACGCAAGCGTACAACCGGCGCTATTTCGACCTGCGTTTCAAAGATGAAATAGCCCGTTGCGTGCGCTGGGATGACGATCTGATTTGCATGTTTCTCGACGTGGATCACTTCAAAAAAATAAACGACACCTACGGTCACCAAACCGGCGACTGGGTGCTCCAGCATATGGTCGGTTTGATCAAGGAACAAGTCCGGTCATGCGACATCGTGGCGCGTTATGGCGGGGAGGAATTCGTCGTTGCGTTACCTTCGACAACGCTGCAAGCGGCGCACGAAATCGCCGAACGGCTACGTCAGGCGGTTTGCAACACGGCGCTGAATTTTCATGACAAGCAATTTCAGATATCGATCTCGATTGGCATGGCCAGTTTGCGTAGCTTGCTGACCGCGCAGCAGCACGACGCGGATTTTATTTGCTCGACGCTGCTCGATCGCGCCGATCAGGCGCTCTACGCCGCCAAAGCAGGCGGCCGCAATCAGGTCGCGTTGTACGCCGATGCGGCTGTAACGCACTAGACCGATCCGTTCCGCGCGGGATTTTGTTTTGCGGAACGCTTCACACGATCCCGCGCATCATTGCAATACCGTGCGCGCCCATTTCCTGGGCGATGGGCAAATCTTGCGCATTTAACCCGCCCAAGGCATAAACCGGCAGCGGATAGCCGCGGATCAGCGTGGCAAACCTTTTCCACCCCATGGGCGCTAAACCGGGGTGGCTGAGCGTGGTTTGCACCGGCCCCAGCACCACAAAATCAAGCCCCAGTTGCTCTGCTGCAAACAGTTCTTCGGCGTTATGACACGATGCGGCGCATAATCCATCGGCCGGATCGGGCCGGGATGACATCGCCAGCAGTTGCGCCGATGTAAAATGCACGCCCTCCGCACCGGTTTCCCGCGCCATTGCGGCGTCGCCATTGATCAGCACCTTTGCTTGATAAGGGCGGGTGAGAGACAAAACCTGCTTGGTGAAAGCGCGCAACTGATCCGGCGGCATGTGTTTTTCGCGGATTTGCAGCAAACGCAAGCCGTTTTGCAGCGCTTGTTCGATTTGTTTCCAGGCGGTTTCGACGCCGGTTTCAGCGGCGCGGGTAATGGCATAAACCGGCGGTAGCGACAGCGCATGCAAAATCGGGCCGTTGGCGGGTAAAACCGGGGATACGTCAACCTGTTGCGGCGCTTGCCAGAATAATCCCTGTTTTTCTCGCGGCGCGGGCTGGCCTTCCCATTCCGTCACACGGAAAAAATGCAATCGCACCGTGGCATGCTGATAAGTGAAAATGCGCGTGATCCAAGGAGTGGCGTGAACGACGTGAATGCCGAGTTCTTCCCATAATTCCCGCTCCAGTGCATGGAACAGCGCTTCGCCGGGTTCAACCTTGCCGCCGGGAAATTCCCAATAGCCGGAATAGACTTTGCCGCCGGGCCGCCGTGTCAGTAAAAATTGACCGTCCGGCCGTAAAATCACCGCCGCGACCACTTCCACCAAAGGAGCGGATTCAGCGGTTGAAATAGTCATGTGATTCATGACGAGTGGCTTGATTGTTGCCGCCCGGCCAGATCGCGCGCGAACTGCCACGCCACGCGCCCGCTGCGCGAGCCGCGCTCGATCGCCCATTGCAACGCTTCGGTGCGCGCCAGCGCGCTCATCTCAGCGATGCCGAAATAAGCCAGCCAATAGCGCACGATTTCCAGATACTGATCCTGGTCGAACGGATAAAACGATACCCATAAACCGAAGCGCTCCGACAGCGAAATTTTCTCCTCGATTGCTTCGCTCGGATGCACTTCGCCGCCGATATGCTTGGTGTCGAGATTGTCGCGCATGAACTCCGGCACCATATGCCGCCGGTTCGATGTGGCGTAAATCAGCACGTTGTCGGATACCGTGGCAATCGAACCGTCCAGAACCACTTTGAGCGCTTTGTAACCCGCTTCGTCGGTTTCAAACGACAGATCGTCGCAAAACAGAATGAACCGCTCCGGGCGCTGATAAATTTTTTCCACGATGTCGTGCAGATCGACCAGATGATGCTTTTCCACCTCGATCAGACGCAAACCATCCTGCGCATACTTATTCAACAATGCTTTGATCAGCGACGATTTGCCGGTGCCGCGCGCGCCGGTCAGCAGCACGTTGTTGGCGGAAAATCCCTGCACGAATTGTTGCGTGTTCTGGTCGATGCGCCGTTTCTGCTCGTCGATGCCGCATAAAGCATCGAGCGTGATGCGGTGCGGCTGCGTCACCGGCTGGATATAGCCGCTCTGTCCTTGCCTGCGCCAGCGGAAAGCAATTGCCGCTTGCCAATCCGGTTCCGGTTGCGCGGCCGGCAGCAGCTTCTCCAGGAGATCGAGCAGCTTGTCCGCCCGTTGATAAAATTTGTTCCAATCGCTCACGGTGCTGTCACCACTTCATCAACTGCGGTAACTGGCATTGATCTTGACGTAATCGTAAGAAAAATCGCAGGTCCATACGGTAGTCGATGCGGTTCCGCGATTGAGCACGACACGGATGGTGATTTCGGATTGATTCATCACGCGTTGCCCGTCTGCTTCTTGATAATTGGCCGCCCGCCCGCCTTTCTCAGCGACCAGCACATCGTCGAGATAAAGCTGAATGGTATCGACATTCAGATCATTCACTCCGGCATAACCGATGGCCGCGAGAATCCTGCCGAGATTCGGGTCGGAGGCGAAAAATGCGGTTTTGACCAGCGGCGAATGCGCAATCGCATACGCCACTTTGGTGCATTCCTCCGCATCCTTGCCCGCCTCGATTTGCACGGTGATGAATTTGGTCGCGCCTTCGCCGTCGCGCACGATCATTTTCGCCAACTCGGCGGCAACGGCGGTCACAGTTTGCTGCAATTGCGCGAATTCACTGCTGTCTTGCCGGGTGATTTCAGCATGTCCGGCTTTGCCCGTCGCCAGCACGATGAATGCGTCGTTGGTCGAGGTGTCGCCGTCCACCGTGATGCGGTTGAACGAATGATCCGCGGCGTGTTTCACCAATGCTTGCAATAACGGCTGGCCGATGACCGCATCGGTGGCGACATAACCCAGCATGGTCGCCATGTTTGGGCGGATCATGCCGGAACCCTTGGCG
>JAFEEV010000002.1 GCA_018240935.1 Pseudomonadota bacterium | reverse complement strand
TTGGGCTATAGAACACTGTCTTTATACTGCTACTGAGAAGAATTTCTACAGAGGATGCCAAAGGAAACGAATAAGCCACACAGCTGATTGAACTTCATTTCCTATCCGTTACAACTCAATTCCCGCACCAGGCTTGAAATTTACGCAGCAACCCACGATAAATCATAGGATTCAGGGAATGGACCGGATTTGTAGTCGATATTGCCTTTAGGCTCAATATCTTTCCTCAGAAACACCTGCCGCACCATTTCAGGAATCATCACCATACCCACGTAACGTCCCAGGCATTCATGATCGCCGAAACCAAAATGGAAATAGTTGTACCAGTTGCGGTGCGGAATGAATTCATCCGGCGATTCGAACGCCCGCTCGTCGAACATTGCGGACAGCGTCACCGGTAACACATAAGTACCGGCACGCAAAACGGTTTCGTAATTTGTTCCCTTCGCGGCGGTATAGTCGCTCACTGTGGTGCGGAATAAGTACGAGGTGATCGGCACAAACCGCAACGCTTCCCACACGATGCCGTCAAACTCGGCGGTATCTTCTTTCTGCGCAGCGGATTTGGCCGCAGCCAGCCATTGCGGATGCTGAAACAAGTATTGCAACACTTGAGCCACTGCTTGCGACGTCGTCTCAATTGCGCCGATCAGAAGGCCGCCGGCGTTAACACCCAGCCGTTTGATATCGAAATCCAATTCCTTGGCAAAACTGGTGCGCAACATCCGGGTGACAATATCGTCATCCAGCCGGACAATCGTCGAAAACGTCAGTTTCTCGAGCTTCACCGCCAGCAACCGCTTTGCGATCAGCATCGTGATATAGTCTCCCAGCTTCTTGGAAGTCTCATTATGGCGGTCGATGATCCGTTGCGATAATTCCGCCGGCACCAGGTCGAATGGCTGATTGTGAAAGGTATCGTATTGATTCCAGTAAGACCATTCGATTAAATCTTCCCGTTTTGCACCGGTCAGGCCAAAATATTTTTGCACCAGCGTCGCCGGCACCATCCGGCAAAAACTGTTCACGATTTCGATCTTACCCTTGGCGTCATCGAGAATTCCGCTGGCGATCTCCGCAACCAAATTGCGCACCCTTGGCAGATCATCGCGATTCAACATAAATTGCATCAGCGATTTCTCACGGGTATGCAACGCATCGTCATCATGCGCCATCAAATAATTATCCATCTTGGGCACATACGGCTTGACGGTGAACACCTTGTACATCTTCAAGATTTCCCTGACATCGTCAAAGCGGGTGACCAGCGTGCAGTCCGGTGTCACCAAAATCGGGCGGTTGGCGCGCAGTTCCTTAAAAAAGGGCAACGGTTCCGTATCCATCCAACGCCGCACCAGCGGAAATTTCTCGGCGTCGGGGGTCGCATCATACCGTTCAAGATAACTTGTACTCATTTCATTTCTCCCTGTTCATTCATTAATGATGGTTGATCGTTCAAATTACAGAGTCTTGAGATATTCCAGCAAATCCAGACGCTCCTCCTTGGTCAGCGGTTTCAGAACTTTTCCATTCAACTGCGCCGTTTTACCGGTGGTGTATTCATGTCCGGCGTTGCTATTGCCTTTAAGGCTGGTGTCGAATTTGGAGCCTTGATAGCCGCTGCTTTTCAAGCCCACTTTGACCGGATCGAACTCGCGCGAACCAACTTCAAATTGATCCGGACGGTATTCGCCGTCTTCCGGATCGCCTTCATGTTTCTTCGGCAATAACAAATCGTACAGCGTCGGCACCGAACCGTTATGCAAATATGGCGCAGTCGCCCAAATGCCGTTCAACGAGCGCGCTTTGTAGGCGTTCAACGAAGCCAGCGGTTTTGCTGTGGTATCAGGATCGTAATTGCCGTGCTTGATCGACGATTTGATTTCATTGTGGAAAAATGCTTTGGCGATATCCACAATCCAATCAAACCAGCGCTGGAAAAACAGTTTATCGGGATCCGGCGTGGCGACCACATTTAAAGTCGCTTTGGTGAGTAAGGCGGCTACCGGCGCTTTCTGATCCAGCAAGATACTGCCGACACCGACATCGACATATTGGTTGCGCAGTATCCCGGAATAGCCGGTGCGGCTGAAACTGTTTTCCGCCATCACCGGATCGGTGCCGACATCGCTGACCCTGGACATGCTGGCAACAACACGGCGATCCGGATCGTCGCGAACGATATTGGCATGACAACCGGCGCAATACTCGTTGAACAGAGACATGCCGCGCGATGCGCGTTCCTTGTCAATGGCACCCAGTACATCTTCCGGCCATTTCGGCGATTGCAATTTTTGCAGATGAAATTCGATTTCGCGCAGATTATGCACATTCACCGATGAATCAAAGCTGATTTTCGTACGGGTATTTTGTCCGCCGATCAACGTGGACAGGGTCGGCCCTTTCTCCTCATTCCAATCCAGCGTGCCGAACACGCCGATGACTTCACCGGTATTGCGTCCGACCGGTCCTAACCCGGCATTGGCGGCCAGACCGTTCCACTGCACATAGTCGTGTTGCGGGATATCCCACAGAAAAGGATAGCTGACAGGCGCATCCGCCGGATTGAATAACGCTTTACGCAAGCGGCCCAGTTGCCACTTGGTTAAATTCTGTGTCAGGCGATCCACCACACGGTCGCGTTGATCGCCGGTCGGGATTTTTTCCATATCCGCCAGGACTTTGTCGAGTTCTTCTTCCGACATGCCGTCGTCACGCATGATATGGCGGTCGCGTAACAAATCCCTGAGTTCTCTCTCGTTGATGAGATGCTCGAGCACACGGTTATAAATACGTCCGAATGCATCCAGCCGCGCATAACCGTAAGGCGTCGGGCTGCGGTTGATGATGGTGTAATTTGTCAGGCGCTGTTCATATTTCGCCAGCTCGCCCAGCACTTCCGTTTCCGATTTGTAATTGCCGCGCGCCAGCACATTCTTGACAAACCGGCTCTTGGCTTCTTCATTCTCGCGCACGTGTTTCAACGCTGCCGATAAGCCTTTCATGATCTCTTCCATATCCGCGCTCGCCGGGCCGCCGTCGATACGGATACCGACGCCGTTATAATTCACCTGCCCGGTATGGCATGCGGCGCAAGTCAGACCAACGTATTCCTTGCCTTTATAGTCATCCTTGACCCAGCCGACCGGCAATGCATCCGGATTGGTTGAAGTCGCCTTCTGGGGTAAATAGCGATAGAAGTTCATGTTCTCGTTGGAACGGAAAAGTTCGGTACTTCCCGCCTTTTCCAGCACCATAAAGAAATCGTAGGGCATAAGATTGGATCCTTGCGTAGTGGTATAAAACCACAAGCTATCGGAAACGTTCCAGCCTTGATCGAGATACTTGACCGTTTCGTAACTGTCACCGAACGGATCTTCCTTCACGGTGGCCGCGCCGCGATCGGTATCGGTTCCCGGTATCAATGTGCAGGCGGATAAAATCGCAATGAATGAACCTGACGCTGCAATAAAATACGACAGCCGCTTTCTCGATAATGCAAAAATTTTTTTCACGATCATTCCCCTTTCGCTTGAATTTGTTAAATCAGTATTGATAAGGATGAAATGCAGGCCATGGATCGAATCAGCCAATCGCGCTGTAATCAGCGCTAACTCCTTACGTTGCTTGACTTTGGATCATCCTGTCCGAGGTCCGTGCTTAACGCTCAATCTTGGCGGATTGTATTGTTATTATGTGCAGCTTCGGATTATATTCACAATCGGCTGCCGTTGACAGCAAGATTCTCACATCCCCGGCACATATTTCGGGTGCGCGGGAACGCTGCAACCGGAAGCGCATCGACGGCCACCGGGTAAGTACAATTTGTCATGCACTCGCAGCAAACGAAATTTTGCACAAAACAATTCCCAAAATTACAAGGTGTTATCATGAAAAAATCATTTGCCATCCTGATCCCGGTCATCATTGCCTTCGTACTGACCGCCTGCGCCACAACACCGGCTCCATCAGTCAACGACGGCCGGGTGCATGTCACTATCCTGCACTTTAACGATATTTATGAAATCACCCCGGTCAGCGGCGGCAAGGAAGGCGGGATCGCGCGCGTCGCCACGCTCCGCCAGCAACTGCTGGCGCGCAACCCGAATACCATCACCACCTTAGGCGGCGATCTGTTCAGCCCGTCCGCAATCGGCACCGCCCAGTTCGAAGGCGACCGGCTCGCCGGGCGGCAAATGGTCGATGTGTTGAATCACTTACAACTGGACTACGCCACATTCGGTAATCACGAATTCGACGTCAAGGAGAGTCAATTCAATCAGCGCATGCAAGAAGCCAAATTCACCTGGGTATCGAGCAACGTATTTGCCGCCGATGGACAACTCTATACCGGCGTCAAACAAAACATAGTCATTCCGGTCACGGATCGGAAAAGCGGAAAAACCTTCAGAATCGGTATGTTCGGATTGACGCTGGCGGCTAATAATCCAGGCTACGTGCGCTATTCCGATCCCATCACAGCCACCGCTGAACAGATCAAACAACTCAGCAGCCAAGCCGATTTTGTGATCGCTCTGACGCACCAGGCCATCGACGACGACATTGAGTTGCTGCAAAAATTTCCGCAAATCGGCTTGCTGCTCGGTGGACATGAACACGTCAATTATCAAAACTGGCGCGGCAATTTCACCCCACTACTGAAAGGCGACGCCAACGTGCGCTCGGTGTACGTGGTCGATCTTTATTTCGATCCGCAAACCGGTAAAACTGAAGTCAAACCCACGTTTGTTCCGATCAACGACAGTCTGGCCGAAGACATCGCC